>CAOKMR010000011.1 GCA_948469815.1 uncultured Clostridiaceae bacterium
TATATAATATTCTTTATTATTTTTTAATTCATTTTCCATTATTATTTTTTCCTTATAAAAAAATTGACATGAATGGTAATATACCAAGTCATGCCATATAGCTTTAATCTCCTAATGATATTCCTATATTTCTTGCTGTTTTTACTAAGTCATCATCCATTGTTACTCTTCTTATATTGCTACTTTCTGTATTTCCTGATACTGCTCCAATTTCTTTGTTGTTTCCTACAACATCTTCTAATGATACTGAGTCTAATTTTCCATTTTTTAATACTGCTAGTACTCCAAATTTTCCTTGTAATGCAAGTTCCATTGCTTTTGAACCATATTTTGTTGATAGTACTCTATCATATGCTGTTGGTGTTCCTCCTCTTTGCATGTATCCTAAGGTTGTATTTCTTGATTCTAGTCCTGTTAGTTTTTCTAGTTGTTTTGCTACTGTTTCTCCAACTCCACCAAGTTTTGTGTTATCAACACCTGTTCCGTTATCTCTTACACCTTTTACTGTTATTTCTCCATTTAATGGTTTTGCCCCTTCTGCTACTACTACTAGACTAAATCTTTTTCCTATTTCTATTCTAGATTTTATTTTTTCTGCTACTTTGTTTAAATCATATGGTATTTCTGGTATTAATGCAACATCTGCTCCCCCTGCTATTGAAGCTTCTAGTGCAATCCATCCAGCATATCTTCCCATAACTTCTAATACCATTATTCTATGATGTGTTTCTCCTGTTGAGTGTAATCTATCAAGTGCTTCCATTGCAACTGATACTGCTGTATTATATCCAAATGTAATGTCTGTACATGCTACATCATTGTCTATCGTTTTTGGTACTCCTATTACATTAATTCCTTTTAATGAAAAGTCTCTGGCAGATTTTTGTGTTCCATCGCCTCCTAATGTAAATACACAGTCAAATCCTGCGTCTTTAACATTTTTAACACATATATCTGATAAGTCTTTATATACTGTTTGTCCATTTTCTTCTACTTTGTAATGGAACACATTTGAGTTTGTTGATGAACCTATTACTGAGCCACCTTTGTGTAAAATTCCTGATGCAGTAGTTGCTGATTCAAGTTTTATATAATTGTTTTCTAGTAAACCTTTATACCCTTCTATGTATCCATAGCATTCTACTCCATTATTTTCTGCTGTCTTTACAATTCCTCTTATTACAGCATTAAATCCTGCTACATCTCCACCATTTGCTAAAATTGCTACCTTTTTCATTTTTTATCATTTCCCTTCTATTTACCCTATATGGTCTATCTTTTTTTATTATTATATCAATTTTCAAAAAAAATACAATATTTTTTTTAATTTTTTATAACAATTTTATGATATATTATCTTTAACATGGACGCCCGACGGGCGCCCCTTCATTAATATACAATATTTTATAATAAATGCAAATATTTAAATATACACCTTCATTAATTTCATATTTCCATTTATTGTATATTCTCCTAATTCTGATGGAATTAAGAATACACTTCCCATTTGAATGTCTTTTTCAAAGTTATTTGTCTTAACTTTTCCTGTTCCTTCTAAAACTATATATGCTGTAAATGTTTCTATATCTGAGTGTTCTATTATATTGTTTTTCAAACTAATTAGATCTATATTAAAATTCTTAGAATTATATATATTTATTGTATTATCAAATTTACTATAGTTATATACTTCTGTTTTATTGTCTAATTTTATTACTTCAAGGGCTTTTTCTGTATGCAATTGTCTTGGCTTTCCGTCTAATCCAATTCTGTTCCAATCATATACTCTATATGTAACATCACTGCTTTGTTGAATTTCGCATAATATCATTCCTCCACATATAGCATGAATTGTCCCTGCTTGTATTGATATAAAGTCACCCTTTTTTACATTAACATATTTTACGTTATTTTCAATATCTTTTATTGATTCTTTAAGATTTTCTTGATTAATATTTTCTTTGAAACCATAAACAATCTTTGCATTTTCTGTACAGTTCATTATATACCAAACTTCATTTTTGCCTGAGTCGTTTTCATATTTTCTTGCATATTCATCGTCTGGATGTACTTGTATTGATAAATTTTCTTTTGCATCTATAAATTTTACTAATATTGGGAATCTTTCTATTTCTATACATTTATTACCGAAAATTTCTTTTCTTTTACTTTTATCGTTAAATAACTCATATAAGTTTTCATTATTAAATGCTTCGTTTAGTATTTGACTTATTCCATTACTATGTGCAGATATTTCCCAACTTTCTCCTATATTTTCTTCTTCTATTTTTCTATTTAGAAAATTTTTTATATTGTTTCCTCCCCAAACTACTTGTTTATAGATTGGCTTAAAAAATATTGGTTCTAGCATATTATCGCTTCCTTTTAATATTTTTAATTTTATGTTGATTGTAATAGGGCACAGTTGTATATTTGTTCTCTTCTAGCCTAGTTAAATTTTATTTATTCTGTTAATTTTAATACCTCTGCTTTTAATTCCTCTGCTTGTTGTTTTGAGTCTTCTAAGCTATTTCCTTTAACACCTATATAAAATTTTATTTTTGGCTCTGTTCCTGATGGTCTTGCACAGCACCATGCATCATTTGATAGTTCATAATATAATACATTTGATGTTGGTAAATCTATTTTTGATGTGTTCCCTGTCATCATTTCTTTTCTTTCTTGAATTCTATAGTCTCTTACTGCTTTTACATCCCATCTACCAATTCTTACAGGTGGATTGTTTCTCATTTTTGACATCATATTTTGTATTTTCGTTGCTCCATCTGCTCCTTTTAGTGTAATACTTGCTAAGTCTTCTCTGTAATATCCATATTTATTATATATGTTTATCATTTGATCCCATAGAGTTAACCCATGTTTTTTGTAGTATGCTGCTGTTTCACAAAGTGCCATTACTGCTACTATAGCATCTTTATCTCTTGCATGTGTACCTACTAAACACCCATAGCTTTCTTCATATCCAAATATGTATTCATATTTATGATTTTGTTCAAAGACTCTTATTTGTTCTCCTATATATTTAAAGCCTGTTAATACTTCTATTAATTTAATATTATATTCTTTAACCATTTGGTCAGCCATATTAGATGATACTATAGTTTTTATAAGTGCACCATTTTGTGGAAGCAGACCTTTTTCCTTTCTTTGACTTAACTGATATTCAGCAATTAATAGTCCTGACATATTTCCTGTGAATGCTTTGTATTCTCCAGTTTTAACATCTTTTGCATATACTCCTAATCTATCTGCATCTGGATCTGTTGCTAAAACTATATCTGCCTCTACCTCTTTTGCTAATTTTAATGCTAATTCAAATGCTTTTGGGTCTTCTGGGTTTGGATATGCTAAAGTTGTAAATTCTCCATCTGGCATTTCTTGTTCTGGAACTACATAGACATTTTCAAATCCTAATTCATCTAAAATACGTCTTGCTGGTAAATTTCCTGTACCATTGAATGGTGTATATACAATTTTTATATCTTTTGCCATTTCTTTTATTGCTTCTGGATTTAATACAAGTTTGTGTAGTTCTTCCATGTATCTATCGTCAATTTCTTTTCCAATTATATTAAATAATCCTTTATTTTTTGCTTCTTCTTCTGATATTAATTTTATTTCTGAATAGTCTTCTATATTATTTACTTCTGTAATTATTTGTTTGTCTTTTGGGGCAATTATTTGTGCTCCATCTGCCCAATACACTTTATATCCATTGTATTCTGGTGGATTATGACTTGCTGTTATTACAATTCCTGCAATACAGCCTAGTTCTCTTACTGCAAATGATAGTTCTGGAGTTGGTCTTAATGAATCGAATAAATATGTTTTTATTCCATTTGCATTTAATATTAATGCTGCACGTTTACTAAATTCTGGAGACATTCTCCTTGAATCATATGCAATGGCTACTCCTTGTTTTTCCCCTTTTTCTTTTATTATAAAATTAGCTAAACCTTGTGTTGCTTTTCCTACAGTATAATAGTTCATTCTGTTTGTTCCTGCACCTATTATTCCTCTAAGTCCTGCGGTTCCAAATTCTAAGTCCTTGTAAAATCTGTCTTTTATTTCTTCGTTATTACCTTTTATATTTGCTAATTCTGTTTTCGTTTGTTCATCAAACATTTTATTATTTAGCCACTGTTCATATTTCTCAAGATACTCCATTTTTACCACTCCTTTTTAATACCTAAGTATTCCCGTATATATTTTTATCACATTTTTGTGGTTTTGTAAATATCTTTTCAAATTATTGTATAGCAATTTTGTAGAAAATATATCATATATAAAACTAAACAATCCAACCTTTAACAAGTTGGATTGTTTAGTTTTGGTTTTCCTATTTAGGAAAACTGCTTGACCGTTAGTCCTGAACTAATGATTGCCTTTAGGTCTCCGTCCTTATCGAGTTTATAATCGTATTCGTCCGCAATATCACGTATGTATTGACCTTCTAAGTTTTCCACCCCTTCATTATTACGGACACGGAGTCCATTTTTAATCATCCAAGATTCTCTTTCCATACCATAGCCTCCTTGTGCTTTTGAAATTTCTATTGTACATCTAATATTCTAACATAAAATATTAGTATTATCAATAGTTGTATTTAATAGCAGAGAAATTTAATCATATCATAAAATAGAAAGTAGTATTTAGAAATAGTAGAGAATATGTAGGGGCGATTATTAATCGCCCGTTGTAATAAAGGCTTTCCAAAAATATTATATCCTTATGCATATTCTTCGAAGTGCGGACGCACATTGTGCGCCCCTACACGATATAATGAATAGTGAATGAGATGAATAATTATTTTACTAGTTCTTTTAATTTGTTTAGTACCAGTATAAACATTGCATGTGACCACCCCAATCCTATTACCCATGCTGGTTCCATCTTTTGATTATCTACTTGCTCTGCTAAGAATCCATGAGGATTTTGCGTTTTTACAACAAAGTCAAAACATTCTTTTGCTTCTTTTATTTTACCTATTTCTATGTAATATAATGCCATCCATAGTGTTGCTATTACCCATGGTCTATCTCCAGTATAATGATCTCCTTCAAATCTTAAATACCCTCCTGTGTATGTTCGTAATGTCATGTTTATTCTCTCTATTGTATTTTGTATCTTTTTCTCTTTTGGAGAAAATACATTAAATGGTACAATTGCTCCTAATACACTTATATCTATTTTATCATCTTCTAAGTTTCTTCTATAATAATTATTTTGTTCATCATAAAAATTACTTACTATAAATTCTTTTATTTTTCTTAATTTGTCTTGTAATGTTTGAATTTGACCTTTTATTTCATTTTGTTTTAATCTATTGTTTACAAATTCTGGTAATATTAGCTCGTTTACTTTTATCATTGCTTCAAAACTTGCATAAATACTTGATAGTGAATATAAACTCACTCCCTCATGCATTTCCCATAAATCATAACTTACTTTTTCTGGATTTTCTCCTTTTAAAATTTTATTAATATATTTTTCTAAATATTTTGTGGCTTTTTCTAGCATTTTAAAATTGTCCTTTAAGAATCTATAGTCTTTTGTTTTTAGATAATGGCTGTATACTCCAAAGATTACACTTGAGGTTTCATCTATTTGGTACCCCCAAGCTGGTGCTAATCTTCCATCTGTATAAAATCTTTGCTCCCACATACCATTTTTACTTTGCGTGTTTTTGCAGAAATTTTTATAAAATTTTTCGGTTTCTTTTGCCATATTTAGCAAGTCTAAGGCACTTGTTATAAATACTGCATCTCTTGGCCATGAATATGCATATCTTCCACATGCTGTTTTTCCTTCATCTATTTCCATTGCTGCTGCTATCCCCCCTGTTTCGGAGTTTCCTAGTAATGGGTATAATAATATTGTTCTATCATAAACATTTTTTACCATTTGTTCATAACTATTATTTTCAAATTCAATATTTGAATGACTTTTTAAGTATCTTCTCCAATATTTTTTTGTTTTATATATTTCTTCGTTATAGTCTTTTTTTACAATATTGTCTATGTCTTTTTCTATATCTGGTAATCTATATTTTTCTCTATTATCATTTATATATATGTACAATGGTATCTCAATTTCTCCATTTGGTTCTATTACTTGTAAATCATATATAATTCCTGAATTGTTTGTCATTCCTATATAGTCTTTGTCTCCTAATACTCCACTTTCTATTACCTCATCTACTCCATGCAATTTATGTGACATTATATCTTTATTTGAAAATATAGAAAAATTATAGTCATGAGTGTACTGTATTAGACCTTTATCTATTATTCTTGAGGCTACATCATTATTTTCATTTGTTAATAGTTTAGACTTTACTATTAGCTTAACCTCTAATGGAATTGTATTTTGGTTTATTAATTTATATTTTCTTATTAGTAAATTATCTTCTCCTATTGGTGCACAATCTGTTTGGATTATTCCTAATTTAAAATATGTATTTTCGATTTCTGTGTTTAATACATTTGTGCCTTCTGAGTAGTATTGGTCATATACATTGTTTATATCTTGTTCTAAATGAATTAATCCTGAATCATTTACTTTTACCCCTACTTTAAATTCTTCTATAAATTGCTTAAAGTCTATATTGGGATAAAATAACCTTATTAATTCCCCTTTTTTCGTTAAACCTGCTCTAATTTTATTGTTTCCTATAATTGCATCATTAAAATATTTGTTCATTTGTTTTTCTCCTTTTTATATTGATGTTTTATTAGAGGCACGTTGCACGTGCCCTTTTTGGATTTATCTCTTTTTAATGGGCACATGCAATGTGCCCCTACGTAGATATATTTTTATCTTATTGTATAATTTCTACAATTAAACGTTCAATTTCACGTAAACGCAATCTTATCTCTTTTTCTTTATTACCAATAGCATCTTGAGTTAATATATCTTCTTTTAATATTGTTTCCATATCTTCAATCTCATTTTTAATAGTTTTTACTTTTGCTAATATATCATCATTTATAGAGTCTATTCTTTCTGGTAATTGTATTGTTTCTAATAGAGTTATTTCTTCATTTTTAAGTTCATATTTTTCTCCTAGTTTAGGTATAGTTACTGGGATATCTGTTGTTTCTTCAATTTTGTGCTTTAATGTATTTTTGGCTTCTTCTTCTCCATGTACTAAAATTATTTGTTTTGGTTTCTTGAAAAATGAGTATATAAAGTTTAATAACCATTCTTGGTCAGCATGACCTGAGTATCCCTCTATATATTCTATTTTTGCATTAACTGCTATTTCTTCTCCAAATATTTTTACTTTTTTTGCTCCATTTACTATTGCTCTACCTAATGTTCCTTGTACTTGATATCCTACAAATAATATTGTTGATTTTGGATTCCATAAATTATGTTTTAAATGATGTTTTATTCTTCCAACATCACACATTCCACTTGCTGATATTATTATACATGGTTCTGTACTTTCATTTAGTGCTTTTGATTCTTCTGCTGTTTTTGTAAATTTTAGACCATCGAATTCAAGTGGATTATCTCCTCTTTGTATTTCTTCTTTTACATCATCATCAAATAATTCTTCATTTTGTTTGAAGATTTCTGTTGCTGATATTGCAAGAGGGCTATCTACATATACTGGTGTGTTCATTAAAATATTGTATTTATTTATAAATTCTTCATCGTTTGTACCATCTTTTATTTTGTTTAATTCATATAATATTTCTTGTGTTCTTCCTACCGCAAATGATGGAATAATTACATTTCCTCCTTGTAAAAGTGTACTTGAGGCTATATTTAAAAAATCTTCTGCTTTAGTTTCGTTTTTCATGTGTAATCTATTACCATATGTAGATTCCATAACTAAATAGTCTGCATCTTCTATCATTGTTGGAGATGATAAAAGTGGTATATCATTATTTCCTATATCTCCTGAGAATACAGCCTTCTCTGTTTTTTCATTTTCTGTTATCCATACTTCTATTATACTTGAACCTAACATATGTCCAGCATCGTTAAATCTTACTTTTATGTTTTCGTCTATATCAATTATTTCATCATATTTTATTGGTTTAAATATTTCTAATGATTTTTGTGCTTCTTCTGCTGTATATAAAGGATTTAATAATGTTTTGCCTTGTCTCATTCTTTTTCTGTTTTTCCATTCCATTTCCATTTCTTGGATATGCCCACTGTCTGGTAACATTATATTACATAAATCACAGGTTGCTTTGGTTGCATATACTGGATTTCTAAATCCATCATTATATAGTTTTGGTATTCTTCCTGAATGGTCTATATGTGCATGTGTTAAAAGCATGAAGTCTATTTCTTCTGGATTATATGCAAATATATCAAAGTTTTTTTCTTCTTCTTTTGCTTGACCTTGATACATTCCACAGTCTACTAAAAATTTCCTTCCTGCTCCTTCTACTAAAAAATTAGAACCTGTTACTCCTGTGGTTGCTCCTAAAAAACTTATTTTCATATTTTCCTTCATTCCTTTCTGGTTACAAATTTGAGATAGCAATAATTTCCTTGTTAGTCAAATAATTTTATTTTTTTATTATATTTTAATTTAGTTCCTTGGTTTTCTATTTCAAACCTTTTCTCTATTGTTTCTACATCATAAAATATTACTTCATTGTTATTTACAAATTCAATATTTATATTTTCTAAGTTTATCATTCTCATTTCAAAAATCTTTTTAATTATATTTTTATCAAATTCTTTATCTCCTGATAGTTTATTTACTATTTTTAATTCCATTAGTTTGTCTATGAGTATATCTTCTGTTTTACTTATTATTTGTTTTAATTCTTCTATATCTTTAATATATCTTTCTCCAAAATATGGTAAAAATTCATAATATCTTAATATATACATTAAGTCTATTATTTGCTTTTTGTTTTCTTCTAAAAGAATTTTGGATGTTATTCCTTTAATAAAATATTTTTGTATTTTTAAGATATATTCTTCTTTTTTCTCTGTTTCTTCTATAGTTTTTAGTAAATCATTTTCTTTCATTATTTTAGCTTTTACAGCCATATATTGTTTTACATATAACATGTTATTGGCTTCTTTTATTCTGTTTTCGAGCTTTTTTCTCTGTCTATTTAATCTAATTTCTAAATCATCTGGCGTTAAAATCCTAAAGTCTGTTTCTTTTGCATTAATTCTTTTTAATTCTTTTTCAAATAGCTTTTTATCATTTAATGTTTTATCTATTTTTTCTATTTCTTGTATTGCTTTTGCTTTTATGTTTGAACTTTCTTTTACTAGCTTTACTGTATCATTTAGCCTTTTTAGTTCTTTAGTATTCCATGTAAATTCTTCTTTTAATCTTTTCTTTTCTTTTGTATCATTTTCTGAACATGTTATAATTGATAGTTTGAAAATTAAAAATAGAAATTCTTCTGATTCTTTTCTTTCTAATATTTCATTTAATTTAATATTTAACATCTCTAGGGAATTCTTAGTGTTTTCTAATTTCATCCATTCTTCTAGAAATTCTTTTCCTAGTAACATTTGTAGATTTTGATAAATTATGTTTGCTTCTATATTGGGAATTTCACTAAATGTTGTGTTCCATGACCAGGCATCAAAGTCTCTTATGATTTCTGCTCTATTTATACTTTTTCCTTTTTCTAGTATGAATGGTAATGAGTTTCTTATTGCTGAGTGTTCTTCATCTAAATATACTTTTTTTTCAATTGGTAGATTGTATAATGCATTTAACATTGCATTTTCATTTTGCTCTGTTTCTATTTTTTTCTTTTGTTGATCTACTTTAAATCTTATATTTTTTTTCTTGAATTGCTCCATTTTTGCTGAACTTATAAGTTTTATTTCATTACAGTCTTTTATTATATTTAATATGTCTTCAATTACTTGTCTCTTGGGGTCTACCATTCTTTTTACTGTTTCATAATCATTATATGATGTATCTATTTTATATAGCATGCTTAAAAGGAGATTTTTACAGTCTGCTGAAAAAGTCTTTTTTTCTAAAATTTCTTCTAGTTGTTCTGTATATGATAGTTTATGAAATAAGTCTTTTTTAGCCATTGTTTTCGTCTCCTTTCGTCTTATTATTCTTATCGTCAAAGGGCACAGTGGTGTCACTTCTAACAGGTATTCCCTCAAACGGTGCCCCTACAATCCGTTTCTTTATTCTTGCTGTTCATCTGTATCTTGGTTTGGGCTCATTTTTAGTTCTTCCCATCTTTCTTTTGTCATTAATACTTCTCTTGGCTTACTGCCTTGATATCCCGATATAATTCCTCTTTCTTCCATTTGGTCTATTATTCTTCCTGCTCTTGCATATCCTACTTTGAATTTTCTTTGTATTGCTGAGGCTGATGCTTGCCCCATTTCTATTACTACTTCTATTGCTTCGTTTAAGAATGGGTCTGTGTCATCACATTCTTCTGTTTCTAACATTGCTTTTTCTTTGTCTGTTGTGTTCGCATTTTCTATTTTTTCCATTATCTCTTCATTATATGTAGCTTCTCCGTCTTTTTTTAAGAAACTTACTATTTTTTCAACTTCCTTGTCTGATACATATGCTCCTTGAACTCTTACTGGCTTTGGTACCCCTGTAGGATAAAATAACATGTCTCCTTTTCCTAAAAGTTTTTCTGCTCCTGCCATGTCTAATATTGTTCTAGAGTCTATTTGAGAAGAAACTGCAAATGCTATTCTTGATGGTACATTTGCTTTGATTAATCCTGTAATAACGTCTACTGATGGTCTTTGTGTTGCTATTACTAAGTGCATTCCTGCTGCTCTTGCTTTTTGTGCTAACCTACATATTGCATCTTCTACATCTTTTGCAGCAACCATCATTAAGTCTGCTAACTCATCAATTATTATTACTATTAATGGTAGTTTTCCTACAACATTTTCCTCGCTTCCTGCTTCATTAATTAGTGCTTGATTATATCCTTTTAGATCTCTAACACCTTTTGATGCAAATTTAGTATATCTGTCTTCCATTTCTTGAACTGCCCATGCTAATGCTCCTGCTGCTTTTCTTGGGTCTGTTACAACTGGAATTAGTAAATGTGGTATTCCATTGTATACTGAAAGTTCAACTATTTTAGGGTCTACCATTACCAATTTTACTTCACTTGGTTTTGCTTTATATATTATACTTGTTATTAATGTATTTACACATACACTTTTCCCTGAACCTGTACTTCCTGCTACTAATAAGTGTGGCATTTTCGCTATGTCAGCAATAATTCTTTGCCCACTAACGTCTTTTCCTAGTCCTACTGATACTTTAGAATTTGATGTTGCAAATTCCTCTGAATCTATTACATCTCTTAAGTGTACTACTTCTGTTTCTGTGTTTGGTATTTCTATTCCTACTGCTTGTTTTCCTGGAATTGGAGCTTCAATTCTTATACTTGGTGCTGCTAAATTTAATGCAATATCATCTGCTAGGTTTGCAATTTTATTTACTCTTACTCCCTCTGCTGGTTTTAATTCATATCTAGTAATTGCAGGTCCTACTGCAACATTTTCTACTTTTGCTGATACACCAAAACTAAATAATGTCTTCTGAAGTTTTGTTGCATTGTCTGTAATTGCTCTTTTTCCTCCTTTTAGCTGTTTTGGTTCTCCTGGTTCAAGTATTGCAATTGGAGGTGTTTCATAGTTTTCATCTTCTACTACCTGTGTATGTTCTAGTTGCAATACTTGTTTAGTTTTTTCTTCTTTTTCTTCTTGTGCTTCTTTAAATAGATTTGTTTCTATTACATCAGGATTGCTTTGTTTTTGCTCTTGTTTATCTTTAAATAAATCTGCTTCTATCACATCTGGATTACTTGGTTTTGGTTTATTCTTAAATATATTTTCTTCTATTGCTTCTGGATTATCTAGCTTTTCTTGTTTTTTATTCTTTCCTATAAAAGGTAATGTTATATTATATTTTTCTTTTGGTTCTTCCTCTAAATTATTTATTGTAATTTGTTCTTCTACATCATTCATTTCTGCTTGGATTGCTGCTATTTCTTTGCTTACATGATTTATTGATTTTTTCTTGTTTTTGTTTGTTTTCTCTTCTTTTATTCTTCTTTTTTGTCTCTCTATTTCTTCTTCGTCTATTATTTCTTCTTCCTCTACTTCTTCTTCATAATCATCTTCTTTTCCTCTTAATGCATTAACTATCATGTCTATTAACTCTGCTGGTTTGATTCCAAATGTAAATATTATTAATATTAATGCCATACCTACAGATACAGTAGTTGCTCCTAACATTCCAAATAGTTTTATTAATGGATATGATACTAATACACCTACAATTCCTCCACCTTTATTTTGGGCTCCTTGATTATAAGCTAAATCTATTATATCAGATAAATCATCATCTATATTTAATTCTCTACTGTTTATTTGTATTATTGTCATTATTGAGCATATACACATTATTACTATAGTGTATTGAATTAATTTGGTTTTTAAGTAGTCTTTGTCCTCTTTTAACATTGTTACTCCGATGATGAAGGTTCCTATTGGTACTATATATTTTATTATTCCCATCACTCCTCCAAGCATTGGACTTAAACTTTTTCCGATATAACCTGATTTAACATATATTAATATTGCAAGTAATATACTTACTATTGTTATCATAAAGAATTGAATATTTCGATCTATTTTTCTTTTTTTGCTAGTAGAGTTACTTTTTTTAGCTGATGTTTTCTTTTTTGATGTTGTACTTCTTCTTTTACCTTTTTTTGCCATATTACATTCTCCTTCTTAATGAATAGTGAATAATGAATAATTAATAGTTAATAATTTTTAATTATTCATTATTCATTATTAATTATTCATTATTCATTAATAATAGACAGGGGTATTCCCCTGCCCCCTCATTATAATTTAGGTCTATTTTAATTCTTTTCTATTATTTTGAATTGTCTTTAGTGTATCTAACAATACAGTTTCTATTCTTTCTAAAATTGCATCTGCATGCTCTTTTGTTCCATTTGATATTTCTCTTGCCATTTCGTTTGCTGTTTGTATAATTTCATTTTTCTGTTCATATGCTTTTCTCGTTATTTCATTTTCATCAACCATTGCAATTATTCTATTTTCTGCTTCTTTAACTACTCCTTCTGCTTCTTTTTGTGCTTCTACTAATATTCTTGTTCTTTCTTCTTTAACCCATTTTGCTTGTTTTAGTTCTTCTGGTAACTTTAGTCTAATTTCTTTAATTAAATCTAATACTTGTTCTTTATCTACTAATACTTTGTTTGTAAGTGGAATAGATTTGCTTTCGTCCATTAGTTCTTCTAAAGCCTCTAATAATGTAAAAATTTCCATTTGCTATTTCTCCTTTCGATTTAAGAAAAATAAACTAACTCTACCATAACTTCTTAAATCATACACATTTATGTCTAATTTATTTAAATTTTCATTTTTTTCTTTTTCATTGTCTGTTTCTAATATTATTATACCTTCTCTTGATAGCATATCGTTTTTTATTATTATTTTTAATGCCTGAATATCAAATTGAGATGCATATGGTGGGTCTAAGAATATTATATCAAATTTTTCATTTTTTAATATGTCCAGTATTTTTTTATAATCATTGTTCATGATTTTTGTTTGTTTTTCAAAATGCGTCTTTTCTACGTTTTCTTTTATAATTTGAATTGCTTTATATGAATTATCACATAATATTGCTTCTTTTGCCCCTCTACTAATTGATTCTATTCCTAGTGCTCCACTACCTGCAAATAAGTCCAATATTTTGGAGTCATAAATTTTATTTTGTATTATATTAAATAGTGATTCTTTTATTCTATCCAAAGTTGGTCTTGTATCTAACCCTTCTAATGTGTTTAATTTCGTTCCTCTTGCTTTTCCACTTATAATTCTCAAAATTATCTCCTTTTTATGGAAATTAATATCCTCTGTATATATTTTATTTATTTTAAAATATAAGTCAATAAGATTTACTAAATTGTAATAAAAATTTAACACTTTTGTAATATTATATTTTTTTCTTGGAACAATAACTAATAGTTTTGTAAACATTAACTTCCATGTTTCTTTTAACTAGTTTTTTAACATGTTATATTAACTATTAGAAAACTTTTTATATTTTCTAATTTGGGAGCAAAATTTTTGCTAGAATGGGGGCATTATTATGGCTGTTGATTATAAACTCATTGGCGAACGTTTAAAGAAGGCAAGATTAGCAAAAGGGATGACTCAAGATAATCTAGCAGAGTCTCTAAATGTTTCTATTGCTTATTTAAGTAGAATTGAAACTGGTACTACAAAAGTTAATTTAAAACGTTTAAGTGAAATTTGTAATCTTTTAAGTATATCAGAAGCTGAAATTATATCAGGAGCCTCTGATGATTCAGAAAATTATTTAAATAATGACTTGAGCAATTTATTAAAAAATTGTTCACCAGAAAAACAACGTCTTATTTATAAAATTGCGAATATTATATCAGAGAGTTAGTTAAAGAACCCTGTATAAACACAGGGTTCTTTAAGTTTTGTATCTAATTAATAATCTAAAATTTTAATACAAATTTAATTTACTTTAAATTTACTCCTACTATTCCACCTATTGCTCCTGCAATAATTCCAATCGCCATCATAATAATTGAATACATATTCAAACTAAATTGTGCACTTAATATACTTGAAATCATATATAATATAAATATATATATTCCTCCTACTATCATTCCATTTACTATTCCTCTTTTTTTTATCTTAGAGGTCGCAATTGAACTTCCTGATAATATACTTATTCCTGTTATACCTATTATTACTGGTACAATTGTTGCTTCACTTGTATTTGTATATGCTAAAATAATAGAAAATGCAAATAATAAAATAATCGTTAATATAATAGAAATAGCAATCCCAGTAGACATTCTAATTATATAACTGTTCATTTTGATATCATTCCTTTCTAGGGGTCAAACGTAAGTTTTCCCTCTCTCTTTTTAATCTTTTTGTTAATTATATTCATGGGTTTTATTTTTATGTCATCAAAAATATGAAAAATTTTGCATATTCTCCATATCTTTTTAATATGATGTATTGAATGGAAGTAGTTTGAAAGAAATTAAAAATCTTTCATAACTATGTGTTCCTTTAGAGTAAAACGAGAAAGGAATGAAATTTTTTATGGATAAAAATAATTTTGATTTTTCTAATTTCTCACCTTATGACAATATGAACTTTGACCCTAATTCTATGAACACAGATATATATAATAATCCTGCTTTTAACCCTATGCTACAATATGAACAGGCTTATATGTATTACAGATATATGTGTATGCAAATGGAATATAAAATAAAGTGTAAAGAGTACGAGAAACTATGTGGACGTGATAGAAAGGTTGAGTGATATGATCTATCATGCTATCCCTGTTATAAGTATTATTTGTTATTATTTTAATTCTAACTGTTTTATTACATTAGATTTAAATAATGTCCTACAACTCCAATAATGCTTCCTAAAACAATAGACATAACTGTCATTGCTATTGGACTCTTTTTATCCTCTTTTGCTACTAGAATAATTACCGGGGTAGCCATAAGTATAGAAACAATTCCACCTCTTAACCACCATAAATCACCAAACCAATTGATACCAAATATAACAAAAGGAACTATTAAGTAATATACAAAAGCTGATAGTGTTGAATATTTATCAACCTTCATCTTAATCATTGGCAATACATCTACTACTCCTGCAACTATTCCAATTAATAATGTTAATAAGAATATTTTCATTCATTTCACCCCCTTTCTTTTAAGTTGTCTTTTTTACATTCTAGTTCGTTACTTTTTAACTAGTTGGTATCTAAATCTTTATATTTTAGTGCAATTTAAATTCTTCTATTTTTATTTTTTTTAAATTTAAAAGTCTATAGGATGAATTTTTTGAATTTTCCGTCCTATGAATTTTTATAGGACGAAATTTTTATTTTTTTCGTCCTATGGATTTTTATAAGTCAATTTTTTGGACTATTTCGTCTTATAAATTTTATTTTAAAAATAAATCTATGTAATTATGAAAAGCAAATACTTGATTCCTACTATATCCTGTTGTTTCTACTATTATATTATTTTTTAATAACACATTTATGGTATCTTTTAATGTAGATGGTTTTATATTAGTTATTTCGATCAATTTTTTTCTATTTATTATTGGTTCATTATATAAAGCTCTATAACTTTTCTTGCGTTCTCTGCTTTAACTAATAAATTCATTATAACTTTATCCATTTCCATTGTTAATTCAACAACTTTTCTAAATTTATCTTTTGCTGTTTTTGATGTTTCTATAACTGTTTCTAAGAAAAATTTAATCCATCCAATTCGTTTTTCATATAAGTTAGCATTTCATTATAGTCTTTAAATTGATATTGTGATAATTTATTAATTTCTTTTCTATTACAGTCTGAGTATTTATCATATATTACTGCTACTTCTATATTTGCGTTATTGCCTGCTTCTACTCCTATAAGTGAATCTTCTATTATTAGACATTCATCCGCTGTTACATTTAGTTCTTTTAATATCTTATAGTATATCTCTGGATTTGGTTTTAATTCTTTAACTGCACCTTTTGAATATACTAGCGAGAATATATCTTCAATGTTTGCCTTATTTATTATATTTCGATTATGTTTCTTATATATTCCTATTGTATTGTCATTCGTTGTACTTGCAATAACTAAAATAAATGACTTTTGCTTTAAATATTTTAATACTTTTTCTACTTCTGGTTTATAATCAATTGACTCTCTTAAATAATTGTCTGCTATGTGATACCTTAAATTTTTTATATCTGCAATTTCCATATTTGAACCATACTTTTGTTTTAGAAATTTACAATATTCTAAATAAGCATCTTCACATCTGCTATATTCTTTTAATTTTTCATCTCTTTGTTTTCCTATATCTATATTATCAATGTTTCCATTTCATATTGCTTTTATTAGTTCTTTATCTATTTCATTCCATATTCCTATTGAATCAATAAGAGTTCCATCCATATCAAATATAATTACTTTTTTACCTTTTAACATATTGAGTTATACCTTTCTTCATCTAATATTTTTCCCTAATTTTATTCCTCTAGTTTCAATACATAAATTATAATTCTCTAATTTTGATAAAATTTTTTTAATTTTACTTAAACTCTCCTCATTAAATAATGTAATACATGTAATTCTCTTTTTCATTGTCTATCCTCCTTATTCAACTTCAATAGTCTCATCATTTTCTAATATCTCATAATCAACCTCATACTTTTCAAACATTTCTTTTATATAGTCAAAATCTGGTGGAAAGGCTGGATTATCCATATGTATTGGAATTGTTAATACAGCTCCTATTTCTTTTGCATATAAAGATGCTTCAAATGCTGACATTGTTAGTCCATGTCCTGTTACTGGAATGCATAAAATATCTGCTTTATAATCATTTTTAAAGCAAATTGTATCACTTGTTGTATACAATCTGTTTTTTCCATCATCTATAATATATCCCACATTTTCATGTATCTCTTTTGCACCTTTCAATAATGGTTGATATCCATGTATTGCATGTACTACTTCTATTGCTATATTATCTAATTCTATAATATCATTTTCTTTGACAATATTAATATTTAAATTAGTATTTGCATCACTAACTTCTTTTGTTGAATAAATTGTTATATTTTTATCTAATTTTTCTAATACTTCTGTATTGCAATGGTCTGGATGTTTATGTGTTATTAAAATAATATCTACATTGTTCCAAATGTTAAAATACTCCTCTTTATATTTTAAATTTCCCGGATCTACTAATATTTTCTTATGCTTGGTTTCAATTAACAAACATGATTGTGGGAATTTTGTAATTTTCATAATTTATCAAACCTTTCTTATATATTCTTAATATCTTGTATTGTTCTATATATGTCATACCAACTATAACATCTAGTTATTTTATCTCCTATGCACTCTCTATTGTATCCTGTATTATAGCAAATTATAGGTACTACACTAGATAATTGATTTATATTATTGGGATTGTCTTCAATCATTAAGTCGATTTCATTGTCTATAATTTCTTGTAATTTATTTTCTTTTTCTGCTTTTGAAAATATTAATTTATCATATACTATCTTATTCTTAATTAGCCAATCTTTAACTATTTTTCTCATATTGTTTCCTATGTCATCGTCTCTGTTTGTTAGCCATCTAGCAGTTATTATATATATTTCGTTTCCATCTTCTTTTAATCTTTTTGTTACTTCTGCTGCAAAAGGTCTCGCTTTTTCGTTGGTTGCATAATTTTCTAAATATTCATTCCAAAAATTATCTTCTTGTTCACTTGTAATATTAAATGACTTTGATACTTGATAGCTACTAATATCAATGTTAAATTTAATATTATTTTCCACACAATATTTACTGAGATAATCTATTAAAAATTGCTCCATATTAGTTAATACTCCATCTATATCTATTCCTATTCTCATTTCTGTTTCCTTTCATTCTTTCTTTATATGTTTTATATCACAATTTACCACATTTTCATAGTCTTTTACAAATATTTTTATATGTCCAACTATTTTTTCGGATTTATTATTTTTTCTTTGTTATTTTCTAGTTTTGTTACCATTGTTTCTGTAGTATTTTCTTTTAAGATATTTTCTATTTTTTCTAAAAAGTTTTCTACTACTTTTCTATTGTCATTACAGAGTATTCTATATCCTTGTACAAAACAATCTTCTAGTATTTCTTCTGGAATTGCTTTACAATGTGGACATTCCTCTTTTCCATGTTTTGTTCTTTTTATGCATTGCCATACTGCTTTAGCACAATTTTTATTTGCATTCCAGTTTCTTCTTGTTAATAAACTACCACAGAATCCACAATATATTGGATCTATTGTGAATGTTTTTCCCATCAACACATCTCCAATATATTTTTCGTTTTTTAGAATTCCTCTAACAGTTGATTCGCACCATTTATCTCTATGTTTTGGAGTTTTTATTCCTTTGGCTGTTAGTTCTTTTGCTATGGTACTTGAACCAACTCCCTCTACATATCTTTCAAACATATATCTTACAATATTTGCTTCTTCTTCATTTATTGTTATTTCTTTTGTTTCAAGATTATAGTTATAGCCATAACAACCATTGTAACCAATTAATTCTCCTCTATCTTTCTTCATCTTTAAACCTATCAGAACATATGAAGATATGTTTTCGCTTTCTTGTTGTGCCATAGCACTTAACAATGTTAGAACTAATTCGCCTTGCCCTGAACCTATATTGATATTTTCTTCTTCAAATAGAATTGCAACATTTTTCTCTTTTAGCATTCTTACATATTTTAAAGTATCTAATCATCATAATACTTTAATTGTGATTGATAACTATTTAATTGTTCCTCACTAGCTGTGCTTACTCTACAATATGCACAAACTCTTAATCTTTCTTTTATTGTTGTTCCTGTTACTCTGTTGATTCTTCCGTTTGTTTTCTCTATGACTTGAATTTCCATCTTTCCTCCTATCACTATCTTAAGAGCCTGTATGAAAAATTTTTCAATTTTTCAACACTCTCTAAAATTCCGCATAGAGATAAAACTTAATAAATTTATATCATTTTTTAGGTAAAAAGTAAATTGAATTTATAAAAGTTTGTAATCTTTTAGTATTTTTCTTTTTATTTCTTGTTGCTCTGTTTCCGTTATCAAGTTTTCTCTAAACAAATTATTTAAGAGTGATAATTCCATGCTACAATTTAGCATAGTATTATCTTTTAAGTCGTTAGAGTTATCTACTTTTATATCATAATCATGTAGCATGAAATTGCTCCTTTTCTTTAAATTCGAAAAATAACCTGTTGTCTAAATCTTTGATTTAGTGCCAACAGGTATATGTGTAACGAAAAAAGAGCTAAGAAAAATTAGTTTTAATCTAATCTTTCTTGCTCTCACTTTTTCATGCTACCTTTATATTATAGTGTTTTTATAAAATCAATTCCCTTTTTATTCCCTATTTTCTATTTCTCATATAATTTTTAATAAGTACACTCGGTGAACTTTTGTCTAAAATGAGTGAACTTTTTCAAATTTTTAGTTCACTATTTTCAATTTTAACGAAGAATAGCGGGTTTGAGCTAGCTCACCAAGTGAACTTTTGCATCATATTTGCTTAAAATTTTTGTTTCTTTATTAACTCTTGAGGGCTTATCCTTCAATGTGTGTAGGCATTGTGTTAAACATGCTTTCCTGCCCTCATTTTCAATGAGGTATTTTCTGTTTTAATAATACTTATGTCTACTTAATTAAATATACTTATCCTTAAATCCTCTTAGTTGAAAAAAGAATGTACTTTTAAAATCAAGTCAAGGTTGTGCGATAGCACATGCATTTAACCTTGACTTATTTTTATAAGCACATTAGAATTTTTTTATAGGATTTTACTTATTCATTAATTTTATATATAGTATATTCAGAATCATAATTATATCCTAATTTTTTAGCTAATTCTAACGAGGTTAGGTTTGCAGCATCCCAACTAGGATATATTCCTTTTTCTAAACACATTAGTATTAATTTTGATGCCATTGCAGTTCCTATTCCTTTATGTTTATATCCTTCTTTGACTCTTATATTAATCTCTATGCCATCTTTGTAAATAATATTTGAACTACATATTCCAACAATTTCATCATCTCTAAAACAACATACTCCTATTCCTTTGTTCATATAATCATCTGTTATTTTCATTTGTTTAGGATCTTCATCATCTGCTTTAATTAGTTTATATATTCTTTCATCAATTATTTTTACTTCATATTCGCTACTTAAATTTTTACAAAATTCTTTTAGCCTTTGTTTATTAAATATATCTTTTTCCTTTTTTAAAGAATATCTATTACTCTTTTCAAAATCATTATATGTACTTTCAATAACATTATTCCAGTTATCTTTTGCAATAATGCTTTTACAAGTCTTTGGAAGTGTTTTTAATACTTGTTTTGCCAATACTGAGTTACTATTACCATTTATAAAACAATATTGTCTAACTAATAAATATGCAATCGTGGGATTTTCTAAATTATCAGTATATGCTTCTCCCATAAGCCCATCTAAAACCGATTTACCCATATAAAATTTTATATCATTAAATAAATGTTCTATTTTATTCATTTCATTATTATTTAGTTTTATCATGTTCTTCTCCTTTTTATCAATTATCTATTACTTTTATTTTTGTCCGATTTCTCATATATTCATTAAATATTATATTACTTATCTTTCTTCCCATATTATAAACATACTCATCATTCAAGTAATTTGTATCTTTAAAATCTTTTATCATAATTGTTAAAATATAATTACCATATATTGTTGATACTATTCCACCATCATTTCTTACTGATTCATATTTTCCACTTTTACTTACTATATAATTAACAATTGGTTTTTCTATTTCTTTATAAACCTTATCAATTCCATCTCCAACCATTTCATGATATTTTTGATTCTTCATAATACTTATTATTTCTTGTGTTATTTCTTTATTAAATAATTCATAATTGTTTAATTTTTTCCATACTAAATAATAGTCATAAGCTGTAGTTTCTGAAAATATTTCATTTTCAACTGACTTAAATTTACTATATAGTTTTGTGTTGTTGCATCCTATATTTTCTATATTTTTATTTATATTTTCTATTCCTAAGAAGTCTATCAATATATTAGTAGCAACATTATCACTTATAATCATCATTAGTGTTGCAATATCTAATATTGGAAGTTTTATTCCTTTACTTAAATACCTTAAAATGCCACTACCATTTACATAGTCCTTTTCTTCATATTTTAGTTCTTTCTCTCGATTTATTACTCCTTTATTAATTTGATTGAACAATTCAATTAGAATAAATATTTTTATGCAACTTGCAGAATTATATTTTTCATTTTCATTTATTTTTATTGTATTTCCTTTTAAATCATCATAATATATTGCTATTTTTCCATCAAAATTTACTATACTATTTTTAATTATTTTTTCTATATCCATCAACTTTCTCCTATAAATTCTTACTTATAATTTCTTCTCGAATCTTTTCTTATAAAAGGTTCTTTTACATTATTTTCTATTAATTGTTTATAAGCATAAGGTTTCCTATAAGCATCTCCTAAAGTTTCTCTACTTCTATATTCTCTAATTTCACTCATATTAAACTGTGCAATTTTAATATCTTCTTTGTCATTCATTACTAACATTTCACTATTTAATTCATGCTTATTTATGTTTCTTACTATTGGGCTATATGCTGAAGATTTTCCTCCATGGTTTGCATAGTTTACAGTTACAATGCCTACCATATTTTCATATGCTCTTACTTTTAATTGTTCTAATCTTATTTTTGACATATAACAAGCATTTGGAACAAGTATAATTTCACTTCCTTGTAACATTAAAATTCTTGCACTTTCTGGAAAATCTCTGTCAAAACAAATCATTGTGCCTAATTTTACTTTTCCTCTACAATAGTCTAACTCACAAGTCTTAAACTCTGTACCAGATTGAGTATATGCTTCCATTTTAGAATCAACTGTATGTACCTTTGAATATTTTAATATAATTTTTCCTTTTCTATCAATAATAACAGCTGTATTTCTAGGCTTTTGTTCAGTTTTTTCTAAATAAGTAATTGCTATTGCCATTCCAAGTTCTTTTGCTAAATTTATATATTTATTAATAAACTCATTGTCATTTTCTACTGCTTTACTATTCCATTTATTTACCTTTTCTTGTGGTATATTAACTTGATCTTTTAAATCTCCTTCAAATAGCATTTCATATCCAGTATTCCACATTTCTGGAAATACTGCAATATCTGCCCCTATCTCTTTTGCCTTTTTACAATATTCAATACCTTTTAACATATTATTTTCCATTGAATCAGTTGGATTTAATTGTAATAAGGCAACATTAAAAACATCTGATAAAGTATTAATATAATTTAATATTGTACTGGCTAAAAGTTCTATATCATCAATATTGTCAATAGTTGGAATATGTATAAAAGCAATTTTACTTTTTAAGTCATTAGTTTGTTTAAAACTTAATGCTCTAAAAAATACATTATTACATAAATAATTTCCTGCATCACATGAACTTATAACTTTATAATTATTGCTTTCTAAATTTTCTTTTAAAACACCATAATAAAAATCTGTTTCTAATTTAGTTTCTTCTAAAACAGCATTATTTTCTAAACAAATATTTCTAGTATTTGGCTTTTGTCCAAAAATTAATACATAATCATAATTTTGTAACATTTTTTCTTCTATTTGATTACTACTTACTTCAAAATCATTTTCTAAATATAAAATATCTTGATTATTTTTTTCTTTTATATTATCTAATAATATCTTTGCTGAATTATCATTTCCCTTAAAAGCTGCAACTAATATTTTCATTTCTTACCTCATCTTCTATCATTTATGGTTACTATACCATAAAAAGTCAAAAAAATAAAGCATATAACAAATTAAATTATCATATGCTTATTTACTCTATTATTCATCTAACATTAACTTTGTTTTCTTATCTTTTAATCTTTTCAATTGTTCCCTTTCTACTTGCTTAATACTCTTTTTTGGTGTTGGCAAATCTTCGGGAATTGTTCCCCCAATATCTTCTATTGCCTTTCTTACCTTCGCTCCAACTTCATAATGTGTTGAAGTCGCTTTACTACAATTATGTATCTTATCTTTTTTTAATTTTTCCTCTGTTTGAGATATTCTAAATAGATTAGCAATTAATTCTGTACTTCCCATAAAATCTAGTATCTTTTCGTTATCTTTTAGTTTTTTTCTTTCGTGTATATCATCTACAGTTAGTCATTACTTCTTTTCTTGGATCTCCATTTTGTACAATTAGATAACATGCATATCTCGAAAGTTCATAATCTAATAACTCTCTTACAGTATTACTGCCTATTTCAACCATTTTCCTGACCTCAGGAAAATGGTCTTGAATTTCAAATCCACTATTGTTACAAGCTAGTTTTGCCCTATCTATAACTTTTGCAAAATTTTCCCACTTCTTATATTGTAAAACTTCACTTAACTCCCTTGCATTCCAATATTCTGTTCCATCTTCTCTAATCTTTTTTATTTCTTCAAAATTTTTATATTCTTCTGCTTGTAAATTACTCAATACTATCATCTCCAATTTTTAATTTTTTATAATTATATCAAACATTTGTTTATTGTTCAAGTGGTTTTAATGAAATTTTTCAAAAAAATATGTATCTTATTCAACTATTGTATCGAATCTTTTAGATATAGCACCGAGCAACATTCCACATGGCTCACACATAGGCTGTAGATAGTTTTGGCTTACCTCGTATGATGACTGTTGATTTTCTTGTTCTTTTTTATTATCTTGACATTTGATTTCGTTTCCAGATTTTAGGATAAAAGTTATAACTCTGGGATTTGTATTTCCGTTTTCTTCTTTTTCTACTATAATAGCTTTCTCTATCATTAGTTCAAAAACATCTTTATCAAATTCTGGCATAATTTCGTTGTCTTTAAACAATGTTTTAAACTTGTTTAATCCTTGATTTAAACTCATTGAATCTTCTAATTCTAGTTGTAAATGCTCTTGTTCTTTTTCTATTTTGTTAATTTTATTTTGTAGTTTTGCTTTCTTTTCTTGTAGAGTTTCTAATGATATTGTCCCATTCAAGTTTAAATCAATTAGTCTATCTATCTTTTCTTTTAAAATTTGCTTTTCTTCCTCTAGTCTTTTAATAGAACTTTCATTACTTTCTTCTTGTATAATTTCTTCCATTTCGTTTAAGAATGTTTGGATTAATTGTTTATTATTATTGCATAGTAATTTATAACTTTCTGTAAATGCTTCTTCTATAATGTTTTCTTTCATAGCTTTACATTGTGGGCAATTTTCTTTTCCATGTTTTACAAATTCCATGCAATGCCAAACTGTTATACTATTTTTTGTTCCATAGTGCCAATTTCTTCTTGTTAGTAAACTTCCACAAAATCCACAATATAGTCTGCTACTAAAAGGATATTTTTTACTAAAGTTGCCTTTTCTTCTTCCAGAGCCTCTCACTCCTCCTCGCTTTTGCAGAATTTCTTGTGCTTGATTAAACATTCTTTCAGAGATAATTGGCTCATGATGTTCTTGTATATAATACTGATTTTCTTCCCCCATATTTACTACTCTTCTATGTGAGATTGGATCTGTTGTATATGTTTTTCCTTGTAAGACATCTCCTTTATATTTTTCATTTTTCAAGATACCTCTTATTGTTGATTCGTGCCATTTCTTTTTGCCTGTTGGAGTTTTATATTTCATATTTGTTAGTTCTTTGGCAATTGTTGTGCAACCTACTCCTTGACAGTATCTTTCAAAGATATATCTTACTATCTCTGCTTCTTCATAATTTATTGATATTTCTTTTTTATCTTTATCATATACATACCCTAAACATCCATTATATCCAATTAGTTCTCCTCTTTTTTGTTTCATTTGCAGTCCTAATTTTACATGAGAAGAAATATTTTCGCTTTCTTGTTGTGCCATTGCACTTAATACTGTTAGCATTATCTCTCCAGATATTTCTAAAGTATTAATTCTTTCTTCTTCAAAGTAAATAGCAATTCCTTTTTCTTTTAACAGTCTTACATATTTTAAGGTATCTACTGTGTTTCTTCCAAATCTTGATATTGATTTTGTTATTATCATATCCTTTTATTTCTTCTCCTGTTGTTCTATTAATTCGACCTTTTTTCTTCTCTATAACTTGTACTTTCAAAATTAACCTCTCTTTCTCAAGTTTAGAGAATCTTTATGTGCTTATTATACATCAAAAGTTAAATTTTTCAAATACCTATGTGAGTTAAATTATATTCTTGTAAGATATTTTGTTTTAATTCTAAATATCTCTTTTCTTTTATTAGCCCTGCACCCAATGCTTTGTTTAGTATCGCTATTTTTATACTACAATTAAAAGCATTTTCATTTAATCTGATGTTTTTCGTATTATCAAAATTGATTTCGTACAACATAAAAATCCTCCTTAACTTGATTTAAATTTCAAAAAAGTCAACAGAAAAAGCCAGTCGGCTAGCTTCGACTGACTTCTTGTTTTTACATTTTTTGATAATACGATTATATTATGCTGTTCTATAAAGTTCAATTCCCGTTTTTTTCCCTTTTTTCTATTAAGATTTATAAAGTGCTGATTTTTAGGTAAGTACACTAAGTGTACTTGTATAAAATTTTTTTAAATTTATTTTTATAATCTATATTTACAGGTTCACTTAGTGTACTTTCTGCTAATTTTTTTGAAATTTTAAGTTCACTTGGTGTACTTGTTCTTTTAATTTTAGTAATTTCTAGTTCACTCGGTGTACTTTTCTTTTAAATTTCAGCCAAATACAAGTACACTTAGTGAACTAATCTCAACATTTTTATAAAATTTAGTACATTTAGTGAACTTTAGCACTCTAATAGGCATTTTTTAGTGGTTAATTCGGTGAATTTTTACATCAAATCTGCTTAAAATTTTTGTTCTTTTATTAACTCTTGAAGGCTTGTCCTTCAATGTGTGTAGGCGATGTGTGAACACTCGCTTTCCTGCCCTCATTTTTAATGAGGTATTTCAGATTTTAATAGTGTTTATGTCTACTTGATTGAATATACTTATCCTTAAATCCTCTTAGTTGAAAAATAATGTGCTTTTAAAATCAAGTCAAGGTTGTGCGATAGCACATTCATTTTAACCTTGACTTGATTTTATAAAGCACATTAGAATTGTCTAATAGGATTTAATTTTCTTCTTTTTTACTGTCTAACTTTTTATTTTCTTCTAAATATTTATAATTAAGAGCATTCTCACTACTAATAACTGACTCCCCAAGTTTTTGTTCTAAATCATCACGAGCAGTTTTAGCAACTTCTCCTCCTGCTCTAGCAATTTTCCTATTTTCTTTTAAGCCTTGTGGTCTATGCTTTTTAGCAAGTTCACGAGTTGCAATTTCTCCTAAATCAGTCAAAGCTACCTCTACATCTGTCATATTGTCTCTTAATGATTCTTTTCTAATATTTTTATGCTCTTTATATTCACTCGCTTTCATTCCAGACCAACTTTGATATATTTCATTTGTTAATATTGCATATTCATAATTTTGTTTTATTCCATTTTCTTTCCATACATCTGTTAGTTTTTTTCTGTCTAAAATACCTTTTAGTCTTGCTTCAATCCACTTATCATCATAGCCTCTACTTCTGTAATAGTCTATTGCTCTATTTATAGCAATTTCTGGATCAAAAATTTCGTCTATTCTTTCATTTCCCATTTGAGCAAGCCACAATTTAAATGGTTCTGCTTTTGAACTTGGTATAGTTTCTATTAATCTTAAAATTCCTTTTGTATCTAGTGTATCTGTTAAATAACTTTTTCCATCTTTTTGAGATTTTATTTTCAGTTGTACGATATTTTCGTACAACTGACTTCCTTCTTCTGTTAACTTTCTTTTTAAGTCTGACCAATATCTTTTAGGAATATTACTGTCTGTTAAAGCTTTAATAACATCTATAACGCTAAAATAGTATTCTTCTTTTTCTGAATCCCAGACACTTCTTATTTCATTTCCTTCAAAGAGATTTGAAATTGTTTCTAATTTGTTGTTATCATTCATACAAAAATACCTCCTTAAGTATCTTTTGTTCTGTTTACAAATGCACTCTTCAATGCTTCTAACATTTGCTGACTTCTTAGTTCTCTTTGTCTTTTATCTTCTATGTATTCTTCAATTGTCCATTTTTTCAATCTTGATAAAGCTAACTTCTTATTTTTGTTTAATAAATCAATAATATTTTTTATCATAAGTATCTCTTCGTAAGTAATTTCTTTATTTGATAAAAATTGTGTATCTAACATAAATTCATACCTTACTTCTTTTTCTAAACAAATTGGTTTCGCAATGATAATAAATCCTCCGATTTGCACTAAAAAATCACATGAACTGAAATTAGTTTTTACTTTATAATCTTCTATTGTGTTTTTTACAATTTCTTTTTTAGTTCTGTTAAATTCACATTACCACTTCCTTAATTATTTTTTCATATTATATAATATTTTTAGTCTACTGTCAAACATTTGTTTTTTGTGTTGTTGAATTTTTTTATACTATTATTTCTTTTCTATCTTATAAAATTTTATAGCACGGATATATAATAAAATCCGTGCTATAAATTTAACTTTCAAAGTAAAATGCTAATCTTGAATTTTCTCTAATTAATTTTTCTTCAAAATTATTATTTGTAAAATCTTTTATAATCTTTCTCCAAAATTTTTGAGCCCTTTCATTTTTTATTAATGTTCTAACTTCCCATTTTCCTTTATATAACTCAAACATTTTACTTGCCATAAATGTACCTGCTCCCATTTTTCTATACTTGTTAAGAACAAAAAATTCAGCTATTTCGTTCATATTTTCTTCATTATATCTATGTAAAACAAAACCTGCTAATTCATTATCACACTTTAATATATATGGATGTCTATTTTTATCTTGCCAATATCTTCCAACATATTTATTCATTACATATAACCCAGAATCTAGCATTGTAAATGTTGCAGTTTCATCTTCAAAAAAGCTAAGTTCATATGTATATAATTGAATCAAATTATATATTACATTTTTATCTTTTTCTTCTACTTTTACTAATTTTAATTCCATTTTCTTCCCCCCTTAATTATTTTTTCTGTATTAAAACATGGTAATGGTAAGAATCAAATAATCCTTTCTCATCTTCATAATAATCTACCACTTGATATATATTAATAATTTCAAAATCTTTAAATAGTTCCTTTACTAAATTATAATCTACATAAAAATGTGGAATTTTATATTCAGGTCCTTCTTCCATTCTTAATCTTGTATTTTCATCAATCAAAGGCCAATCTTCTTGTTTGAATCCCCATGTATCTTTTGAGCCTAATGTTAGATAACATTCACCATCTCTTTTCATCACTCTATAAATCTCTTGAATGACTTGTTTCATTCCTTCTGTATCTGTATGAGAAATTACATTTCTACAATAAATACAGTCAAATTGTTCATTTTTATAAGGTAGCTCAAGCATGTCTCCAACATTATACTCAAATTTTAATTTTTCTTGTTCAGCCCATTCTTTAGTTCTATTAATTGCCTCTTCACTTATATCAAAACAATTAACATTAAAGTCATTTTTACCAAATAAAATTGAATGTCTACCTAATCCACAACCTAAGTCAAGAAATTTCTTTTTATCTTGCAATTTCCATCTATTTAATAAATAATAAGATTCTATACTTGGATTTTTCCATATTTCCGCTTGATTATCCTTAACAATTTTCCAATTCCAGCCTTTTGATTCTATCATATAATTTTTCTCCTTCCTACATTATCTTTTTAAAATTTCTATCATTTTATCCATTTGACTAACATTGTATTTAACCTCTCCTATAGATTGTATAATCTCACTTTCAGCTAGTTCAATCTCATCTTGTTTATATTCGTTCTCAATACATAATGACCTTTTAAAATTATAATTTACCCATCCAAGTCCACTATAAATGTCTGCATATATTAGTTTTTCAACACTTTTATCAATTTCCTTTTTAGCATATTTTTTATAACTATTCACTACGATTTCAAATTTCTTATAGTCTAAATTTTCAACATCTCCACCAGACCAATACCATGCTACTTGTATTAATTCAATTGTTGGATTGATATATCCACTTGCTTCCCAATCTATAATAAATGGTTTATATTCTTGCCATATTATATTTTTTCTGTCAAGATCAGTATGACCAATAATTAAATTACTGTTTGCATATCTAATTGCTTCATTTGACTTCTCATTTAATTCATATAATAAATCAATATTCTTCTCTAAGATATCTACATAAGCTTTGTTTTCTTTCTTTGCCAATTTTAAATAGCTATTCCAATCAAACCACTCTATATCAATATTTTTTCTTTGATTATCTTCAATTTTTGAAAAATCAGTATTATGAATTTTAGCTAATGTTTCTCCTACTATTTCACAATGACTTTCTGTTATTTCTTCTGCTTTCAATGTTTTCCCTTCTTGCCAATCAAATGCCATAAAATATCTATTATTTATTTTTTTCATAATATCGTTATTTTCAAGTTTTATTGCTCCTATAGCTGTAATTCCACTTTCTTTTGCAATATCAGTTACTTTCTCTGAAAATACAAAGTTTGAATATGCTTCTTTTCTTTTCATAATTCCTGAATTCAACTCTTTAATTGCATATATATTTTTGTCTGTTACGACTTTATACATTCTATGTGATAGTCCACCTGTTATTTTAGTTATGCTTTTTATTACATTACCTAGTTTTTCTTCCTTAATTAGTATTTCTATATCCTTTTGTAATTCAAATTTATCAATATCTTTTAAATATAAAGTATATTCACTAGGATCAAATTCATCTCCATGTCCTCTATCTATTGCATTTGTAAATCCTAGTTTAAAATATATATGTTTTGCTATTTCATTATCATCTTCTACACCTATTGTAAATTCAGTATACCCTATATCCGTTAAATAATCTAAGCAATAATTTATTAGCTTTTGACCTAAGCCTTGTCCTTGATATTTTTTATCTACTCTAAACGCTTCTAAATATATTCTTCTATTAGGTATTGTTTCTGTTTCTAATTGATGGCTTTTATAATTAACTGTTATTTCTCCAATAATACTTTCATTATTCTCTATTACAAACACATCTATTTCTTGTTTTTCGAACTGCTGTAATCTTTTATTTTTATACTTAATCCACATTTCTTTATTATCAGGAAACAATTTTTTTAATTTTTCAAATTCTTCTATTTTTATTTTTCTAAATTCCATTATTTCTCCAATCTTTACTATATCTAGTAATTCACTTAATTTATATCACAATTTAACAATTTTTCATAGTGTTTTGCCAATATTTACAAAACATATTTATCCTTACATTTGCTTAATTGCCACAAAATCTCCAATAGAAATAATGTCAAGAGCGAACGATAGTGAGTTTATTTACTCTTGATATTATTTCTATTGGAGATTAGAATTATTTTACAAATGTATAGGACAAAAAAATAGACATCAGCACATATCTACTGACACCTATTTTATAAAGATTCTCTATAACTTATTTTAATAAATTCTTTATAATTCTTGAAATTTCTAGCTTTAATTCATATTTACTTATCAACATAACTAGTACCTGTTATGCTTACCATAGATACAATCGTAAATTTTCCAGTATTTCAAACACTTTGCTCGATTTTCCAAAAATAAATTTGTGTGTTTCCACTTACCACTTAAGCAATTACTTTAACTTTCACACCTAAATTTTGATGTTTTTCTTTTCCAAATCTGCCTTTTTCTTCAAAAGTTATAATCTCTAAAACCATATCAAAATCAAGCATTACATGTCTTGCTTCAGTTGTAGCACTGCCACGCATTCCACATGTGTTGTCCTCAGTCCGTTGATTGGTAGCCCTTAACGTGGTATCTCGATGGTTGATAGGTCAAAAGTTACATTTCTACATTAAGCATGACTTTTACATGAACCTGATTTTGTATGTTTTTAGATAAACTTCCAGCTTTTTCTTTTTCAAATCTTATAAAATTTTGCATACTCGTAAAGTCTAAAATTGTTGTTTCTTCTTTTTCTATTGCTGTTTTTAATTTTGTCTCTATTAGCTGTATATCTTCTTTTGAGTTATAACTTTCGAATCCACTTTTAAATATGAATTTAATTGCATATGGATCTTCTCCATTTTTAGTTGTTTCTCCAATTATTACTTTATATACTAATGCATCAAATACATCTTTGTCAAATTTCTCAATTATGGTTTCATTTTGAAATATACTTCTAATTTTTTCTATTCCTGAATCTATTCGTTTTTCATCTTCTAATTCACTTTTTAATTGCTCTTGTTGTTCTTCTATCTTTGTTATTTCTTTATTAAATTCTTCTTTTTTGTTTTTATATATTGATTTTTCTATTGTGCCATCCATTGTTAATTCTAATATTTTATTTAATTTTTGTTTAATTTCATCTTTTTGCATTTCTAATTTATGTATTAGGATTTCTGAATTATTTTCTTTAATAACATTGTCTACTCTGTTTAAGAATTTATTGATTATTTCTTTGTTATCATAACATAGTATTTTATATGCCTCCATAAAACAGTTTTCTATTATTTCTTCGCCTATTACTTTACATCTTGGACAATATTTTTTTCCTTCTTTTACATATTTCATGCAATGCCATACTCTTTTTGAATAATTGGTATTAGGATATAAATTTCTTCTTACTAAAACTGTTCCACAAAATCCACAATATAGTTTACTACTGAATGGATATTTCATGCTTAAGTTGTTTCTTCTTTTTCCCTTTTGTCTTGTTCCACATCTAGTGTTTAATATTTTTTGTGCTTTATCGAATATCTCCTTTGGTATTATTGCTTCATGATGATTTTCTGTATAATACTTATCTACCTCTCCCATATTTGATAATCTTTTATGTGATATTGGGTCTAGCGTGAATGTTTTTCCTTGTAGTACATCTCCTTTATATTTTTCGTTTTTTAGTATTCCCCTTATTGTGGATTCACACCATTTGTTACTTCCTCTTGGAGTTTTGTATTTGCTTTTTGTTAATTCCTTTGCAATATTTGTTGCTCCTATTCCTTCACAATATCTATTGAATATGTATTTTACGATTTCTGCTTCTTCTTTGTTTATTTCCATTGTTTTAGTTTCGTAATTATATTTATATCCTAAACATTTATTAAATGCTATTATTTCACCTCTTTCTTTTTTCATTTTTAATCCTAATAGTACATGTGATGAAATTGTTTCACTTTCTTGTTGGGCTACTGCACTTAGTATAGTTATTAGTAATTCTCCTGACATTTCTAAGGTGTTTATTCCTTCTTCTTCAAAATATACTCCTATGTTTTTTTCTTTTAGTTTTCTTATATATTTTAAAGAGTCTACTGTGTTTCTTGCAAATCTGGAAACGGACTTTGTTAGTATTAAGTCTATTTTTCCTTCTAATGCATCTTGTATCATTCTCATAAAATTGTCTCTTTTATAGTCTAATGTTCCTGATATTGCTTCATCTGCATATACTTCAACAAACTCCCATATTGGATTTGCATTTATTTTTGTTTTGTAATATTTTAATTGAGATTCATAACTATTTTTTTGGTCTTCTGAATCACTACTAACTCTTGCATAAGCACATGTTTTTAATTTCCCATTAATTATCGTTCCAGTATTTCTATCAAGTCTGCCTTCTTTTTTCTTTATTAATTTGACTTGCATATTTCCTCCATTCCGACAATCAACCTTACGGTTGTGTATTCTAACTCTGTTTTATGGTGTTCACAAGTCATTTCATATAATTTTATATTCTTTTACTATTTTTTCTTTAATACTGTAATATGTGCTGTCTGTGATTAATCCTTTTTCATGTATTTGGTTTAATGCAAGTAACTCCAAACTTCCTTCCATTTGCTTGTTGTTTAGTTTTTCTTTTTTAAATTTGTTTATAATAACTTTACTGCTCATGTTTCATTAAACTCCTTTATAATAGTTTTATTTTCGTTTTTCTACTTATTAAGAACACGAAAGAATTATTAAAGTGGGGAATTTTTTCAAAATTTCTATATTTTTTTTATTTATTCCTCTCATTTTTCTCTACTACTATAAACACAATTTTTTTAACAAATGTTGCATTTTTTGGAAAAAAGTTTGGTTTTTTATAATGAAAAATAAGAACATATTGAAATATGCTCCTATAACTTACCTTATTTGCTCCATCCAAATTCAATTCTTTTAACTTCTCAATAACTATACTATTTCCATCACTTTTAATCCAAATTGTTCCATGATTTTTTGTTACAAATATATTCTTAGCTTCTACTTTCGCCTCTTTTAATCTTTCTATAACACTTGGATCTGGATGATTATAATTTTCATTGTTTCCTGCAGATATAATTGCGTAAGTTGGCTTTACTAAACTTAAAAATTCCCTTGAAGTCGATTCTTTTGCTCCATGATGTGCAACTTTTAATACATCTACTTTTTCTAAACCTTCTATTTTACTATCCAAATTGTCTGTTAAATCTCCTGTAAACAAATATTTTGTAGTTCCATACTCAAGTTGAATAACTATTGATGTATCATTAAATTTATTTTTGTTACTTGGATTAGAATTGTCAACATTTCCATTTTGCATTTCCTAAGATATACTGTTTATCTTTTGGCCTTTCTATTTGTTGTTGATTAATATTATTTTCTCTTATATATTCTTCTAATTGCGTATAGAATTGTTTTCCTCCATATGTACTATATGGCATGTATAATGTTTTTACCCTTATATTTGTTAAAACTTCTTGCATTCCACCAATATGATCTTCATCTATATGAGTTCCTATTAAATAATCTAATTCATCTATACCTTGCCTTTTCAAAAACTTTGAAATATATTTTCCATCTGAACTATTTCCACAATCTATCAACATATTTGTATTATTATTAATATACTTCCTGCTTGTCCTACATTAAAGACCAAGATGTTTAACTCTGAATTCTCTATTCCTATATTTTCGTATTCTTCATTAATATTTATTTCTATAAATACTAAAAATATTAACATTAATATAATTAACAATACTGCTAAAATTGTTTTTAGATTCTTTTTATTTATGTTTCCTCCTATACTTTTTCTTCTTTAAAAATCTTTCCCCATATTTATGTAGTTTCGTCTAATGTCTTTTAAGCTAATAGCTCACACTTGTCAAGTTAGTGTGAGTTTGTAGTTTAATTTAGCATTTCCTATTCCTCTAAAATTCCATCAACTAGTTTTTTTAGTTCGTCTCTATTAGGTAAATATAATTCATATTTTGATACAAATAAATTACTATCCATTCCATAAGTAGCATATTCTACCAATAATTCATCTTTATTTCTTGTTAATATTATTCCAATAGGTGGATTATCGTCTGGCATATTTTCTTCTTTAGCAAAATACCCCATGTACATATTCATTTGTCCAACATCTTCATGTTGAACAGAATTTATTTTCAAATCTATTAGTACAAAGCATTTTAAAATTCTATGATAAAAAACCAAATCACAATGGTAATGCCTATTATTCACAAGCAGTGGATATTGTCTTCCGACAAAAGTAAATCCTTTTCCCAATTCCATCAAAAACTTCTGCAAATTATCAATGATTTTTTCTTCTAATTCGCCTTCTTGATAAGCTTCTTTTTCTGGAAAATTTAAAAACTCTAATGTATATGTATCTTTTATTATATCCTCAGGTTTTTGTATTTGTATTCCTTCTTTAGACAAGTCTAATATTCCTTGTTTATCCTTGCTTACTGCTAGCCTTAAGAACAATGAACTATTCATTTGTCTTTTTAATGTTTCTATATTCCAATTTTCATTCTCTATTTGTTTTTGATAAAAACTTCTCTCAAGTTCATCGTCTAGTTTTATTAATTCACAGAAATGCGACCAACTTAATTTGTCAGATATGTTCTGACAAATTGGATAATACTTGTAAAATTTTCTCATATTGTTTAAATTTGGTCTACTATATCCTCTTCCTAATCTTAATTTTAAATCTCTTGATAAATTTGTTAACAATGCTTCTCCATATTTTGCTTTAAAACTACCACCTTGTTCAAATTCAACAATATATTTGCCTATATTCCAGTATGCTTGTACTATCGTTGTATTTACAGATTTTGCTATTCTATATTTTGATTCATTAATAATTTGTTCTATATTTTTTAATAAATTCATGTATTCTGAATTTTCTACTAAATCATTCATTTAACACCCTCCTTTTGAATTTGTCAGATGGATTCTGACAAATTCAAAATTTATTAATTAAATTTTTATTAAAAATATTTTTCTTTAATATCACTATTTGAAAATTCTTGTGCTTGTTCCAATTTTACTAACTTCATAATTATATTCCTCCTATATTCTTCATATTTTTTTAATATTGACTCTTCCTTACATTTAATTATAATAAGTCATCTTCTTCTATTAATGGAATTATATCTATTGCTGGTTCTTCATAAGGATGAACTTCTCTTAATCTCTTTAATACTTTTTTCACTATATTAATATCACATCTTGCTTCTAATTTTTCTTCTTCTACAAATTCTAATTTATTATTTTCTCCAATGTATGGGTTGGCATCATCAGAAGGTTTAAAAGTTCCTATACATTTTGTAGATATAGTACAATATGTATAATTTCCTATAATTCCTGCACCTTCATCACATATAGCATTTCTTATTTCTTTGATATTCTCGACTGGTGCAGTTACAATAATTTTTACTTTTTTAACATCAAATTTCATTTTTTCTCCTTATAATCAATATTAATCACAATTTAACACATATTTACAATAACATCCTCTATCTCTTGAAAACTAGAATTGTCTGTTAGTACAATATCAAAGGTTGATTTATATAATTCTAAGTTTTCTTCTATCTTTTTATCTAAAAATCCTACTGTTATAGTTTTGTTTAATTTATCTTTAGATACCATATTTACATCATCTACTATATCTCCAAATAGCAATGCATAATCTTTTGTTTTAATTATATCGTCTAGTTCTTTTGAAAATGTAATCTGATTTTTATTGTGTGGTGTAACTTGGTAAATATCATTTTTCCCTTTTCCCTCTATATCACAATAATTAGAGTATATAAAAATATTACTATAATGGCAATTATTAAATTCTAGATATTCTTTAATTACATTTCTTAAACTACAAGATATTATAATTACTGGTATATTCATATCATGCATTTTTGTTAAAAATTTTTTTGCTCCATCTCGAAGTTCTAAATCTGTCTTTTTTACCGCTTCTTTTATAAGTTGATTATCTAAATTTTTTTCATGCAATAAATCCATATATGCTTTAAATCTACATTCCCATGTTTCATTATGTTTATCATGTATTTCATCATACCTTCTGGTAAAGTCATCTCCTAATAAATTTGAATAATACAGTACTCGCCAACCACTTATACTATTTCCTTTTGTTAAAGTTCTATCAAAATCAATTAAAACGTAAAAATTTCCTTTTGTTAGTCTTATATTATCTACTTTTTTTGAATTTATATATTTCATTTTTACTTACTCCATTCTTCTTTTAATAATCCTACAATATACTCATCTTTATATGTATTATCTGCAATACAAAGATACGCCTTTCGTTTTAATCCCTCTATTTTTCCTCCGAATCTAGTTTGCATTTTAAATGAAGGAATATTACCATCAAAAAATCCTGTTTCAAGCCTTCTTAAGTCTAATTCTTCAAACGCAAATTCTATTCTTCTTCTCCACGCTTCACTTCCATATCCTTTTCCATGATAACTTGCATTTGTCCAAATGCCTCCTCCTGCAGTTCCTTGTATTTTATTTATTCTTTCTAGGCTTGTACCACCTATGACTTTATGGTTTTCTTTTAACTCAATAGCAAATTTATAATTTTCTTTATCTTCTATACAAGAATTAATCCAATTTTCTGCATCTTTTTTTGTATATGGATATGGTACAAATCCAAGCCATTTTGATACCTCTATATTGTTTAATCCTTCTACTAAATCATCTATATCTTCTAAGTTCCATTCTCTTAAAAATAATCTCTTAGTTTCTAATATTATTTTACTTCTCAATTACTTTTCCTCCAATTCTTTTTTCACATAATAATATACATTACATACATCTTTAAATCCAATTTTTCTATATAAATCAGCTGGATAAAAACCATCTTCTGTTTGCAAGAAAGCTACTTTCTTATTTTTTTGTTTACAAATTTTTAATTGTTGCTTTATAGCTTCTGTACCAATTCCTTTACCTCTATATTCTTTCATTATTGCTATTCCATAAATTCCAAATATTTCATCATTAAATACACTTACAGTACATCCAACTATTTCATTATTAACTTTAATAAAGTAAAATTCTCTAGTATATATTGTTTCAAACTTATTATCATAATTTTCATATAATTTTAAATATCCACTATCAAAATCTCCATAAGGATCTAATTCATCTCCCGTACAAAATGATTTATAAGTTATTTCAGATAATTTTTTCATATCATTAGTCTTTTCTAATTCAACATCTAAAGTACATTTTGAGTTTATTTTATCTACATTTTCAAAATCTTCGTATATCTGCCATACCTCGTTACTAACTTCATCATATTTGTTTTTATCAAAAATCGCATTTCTAGCTTTATAGATATTAGACAATGGTGTAACTATGTAACATGGTATTCTATTTACTTTTTGCATTTCTTTTTCTATTTCATCAAAATTTGCATTACTATTTATGTCTATTGCATAATTACAATCATAGTCTTTAACATAGTTACTGTATGTCATTGTATATGTAGCATCTTTTATAATTCTATCTATATATAATCCCTCATTTGCATAAATATAAAATTTATTTAGCATTTCTAACAATTCTATTTCTTTCAATTATTTTACTCCTATATATATTCCTTTATTCTATTTATGCCATAATCTTATCATATGTTTACACCTTTTACAATAACATACAAAAATAAAATGCATATGAATAGACTATTGTTTCATAATATATTCATATGCTTTTATTTAACTTAAACATTCTAATATTAACTTTATCATATCTTTTGCACCTGTTTTATAATATTGTTTGTAATATAATCCATGTTCGTTATTATATACATCTTCATATTGATTTAATAATTCTATTATCATAAACCTTTTTTCTTCGTCCTTTATAGCATTTTTTAATTCTATTTCAAATTCTTCATATTTTTTCTTTCTCTCTGTTTGTGTTTGTTTTAATTCTTCAATAAATTCTGATGTTATAACTTCTTCTTCATTTTCTCTATGTTCATAAAGTGCATTTAACATATCATTATTACATGTTTCTAATATCTTATTTTTATCCACTATTTTTCCTCCTCTCTTATTAGTTTGTGTGATGTTAACTCTGTCCAAAACCTTTGTCAACTCATTTTAAAATTATTCTTCAGAACTATTATTTCAATTTTCAATTTCGCCTCACATATGGCTCAAAATTGTCTTAAAACAATTTTGCAGGATCAGGGCGACCTCCTCCTCGCCCACAAACTGCCTAAAAGCGTGGCTTTTAGCTGGGTGCTATAAAAATTTAGAGTGGTCATTTAGACGTCTTGGTATTTTCATAGTTTATTATCTATTTTTCTTACCTCACATTCTCACCACAATCGATTTTGTGCCATTTAATATTAAAAATAGATTAGTTATACCTATATTAAATTTAGGTGTAAAAAATAAAGCACAGATTCTGTACTTTATTACTGTAAGGTGGATTGCCCACTTATTTTTTACCATTCAACCATTTACCATCTCAATTTTTATAGAAAGTAAATGATTTTTTTATTTAATTTTTCACTTTTTATTATCTTTCGAATTATTGATATTACTTGTTTTATCTTCTTTTCTACCTATCAACGCAACGCACTCCACGTGGCTCACACGCTTTCTGCAGATAGTTTTCGCCAACCTCGTATGATGACTGTTGATTTTTTTCTTCTCCAACTGTCAAATTTTCTTTGACAATTGAATTTTTATTATCTTCACACTTGATTTCGTTTCCAGATTTTAGAATAAAAGTTATGACTCTTGGATTTGCTTTTCCATTTTGTTCTTTTTCTCCTATTATAACGTTTTCAATCATCAGTTCAAAAACATCTTTATCAAATTCTGGCATGATTTCATTGTCTTTAAATAGAGTTTTAAACTTGTTTAATCCTTGATTTAAACTAATTGAATCTTCTAATATAGGTATTATATATTTTGGTAGCAAATATATCTTCTTTTTCCATCAACCAATCTGCTAATTTCCTATAGCATAAAATTTTAATATTACTTCCTTCACACTTTATTTTATCTAATAAAAATCTTCTAAAACTTTCGTGATAAATTGTATATGAATTATCAGTAAATATACTTTTTAATACAGGTAAATATCTATTGATCTTACTCTGTATTACCTCTTCCGAATAACCAGTAATTTGATTTAATTCTTGAACATTTAATGTCATGTATCCATTTATCAATAGAGATATTATGTCTTGATTAATATCAACATTTGTTAATAGATAATTATAATAACTATTTATATTATCATTTATACTATCTAAAAATTCTAAATTACTATCATTTTTTATATTATTCAAAATTGTTCTTATATATAGTGGATTTCCATTTGCTTTATCACATATCTTCTGATAAAGATTTTCATTTAAATTTAATCCTACTTTTTCTGATAACATTATTGTTTCATTTTTTGTAAATCTTGGCATCGCTATTTTCTTAAAACCACATTTTAAATATGTATCTATCTCTTCTATTGGCTGTGAAACTATAATAACATTACAATTGTTTTTTGATATACTAATTATCTCATTTTTTACTTCAGTTATCTCTTTTGACAATTCACTTGAATGAATTGAAAATTCTCTATCTATGTGATCTAATCCATCAAAAATAAAGGTTATTTTTTCATTATTCTTCTCAAGAAAATCAAGTATTTCTTGAAGAGAACTACCATATAAATTAGACATTTTCTCGTATCCATAATAATTTATAAGTTGCTTTTTTATGTTTGAAATCATAACATTTTTATTTACTCTATCTTGTATAGAAAGGTCTTGTATATTCCTAAAGAAAGTATACCTAATATATTTTACATTATTGGGTTTAAAAATCTTATTTATCATATTTTGTACGAGCCATGACTTTCCTATACCAGGTTCTCCTACTATGCATATATTATTATGTATATTTTCAAAAATATTTGAGTATAGTTCATCATTCATAATATTATATTCATTTTCAATTCTAAATGATTGAGGCAATTCTTTATATGTTACTATCAAGCCTATTATATTTATTACTTTCCTATTAGTAATTGTAGAATCTATTTCCTTACTTTTAAGTCTTAAATTTCTAAATTCAAAAGCTAACTTTTTTAGTGCATCTTCAAATGTAATGTTTTCATTGGGATACAAGCCTATACCTAAATAATTAAGCTTACATTCTATTTCTTTTTCTAATTCACCTAATTTATCTGTTTCAAATGAAGCATCAAAGTAATCTGGAATTACAATAATATTATCTGTATTATCATAAACAATTTTAGTATTGTCTATCTTAAAAACTTTAGAATTTTCAAAAATTTCATTTTGAACATCCGGTATTAGAAAGTTTCCTAAATATTTTCTATTTGTTATAAAAACGGGAATTATATCATCACTTTGATTATATAAAGCCTTTGGCACATTAAAAATTCCAGTATCACTTTCAAAATGTACTTTTTCTAAATTTTCATTAGTTTTATTATGCTTTACTTGCATTTTATATTTTTTATTTCCTATTTCAAGTATGATATCATCTAATTTATCTTTATCTTTTTCTTTGTAATCCAATATCATTTTAAATTCTTTTCTTGCAGTTAATAGAGTCAATGCTATATTTATAGCCACAAGATCTTGATATTCATATCCATAATTAAAATTACTCATATTCTATATCCTCTCTTTTAATCAATTTAAATTATCTATTGCATCTCTAATATTAATAAATTGAACTTGCTGATTAAACACAGATAAATCAATATACCTGTTCTTAAATTGTTTTTCTTTTATTAAATTATTTAACCATTTAATAATATTATTTTTTATAAAATCATTATTATCATCGTCTTCAACTCTAAAATGCCATCCCAGTAAATTCGTATCTTGTATAAATTGCTTCGTCTTAGATTTAAATTGAAATTTCTTATTTAGACTACTATACAAGTCAAACCATATATCATTTTTACTTATGCTAATAGTTATATAGCCTACTATTTGATTATACTTCCAAACATTCATTGGAAAATATACATCTTTTATAGATTCCATTATTTCCTTATTTACATTACTAAAATTATTTTGAAAATAATTTTTCCATCTATTATTAAATATATCTTCTTTCATTGAATAAATTGGTACTTCAAAAATTCTCACTTGTTTCATATTACATCTTTAATCCTATCTTCACATTCTTGTCTCATAAATATCCTCATATCTGCTAAGATAATAACACAAAATCCAATAATTTACAATTGTCCCACTAATTTTCTATAATACGCCAATATTGCAGAACAAATGTACTGTTTTTTGTTAAAACTATTGATTTTTTGTATATTTTTGTTATAATAAATCTTACAAGAAAGGATGTTTGATATATGCAAGAATTATTAAATATTTTAAATAGTGCTAAAAATAGCCTTGATAACTATTATGAAGTACATAAAGATGAAAATTTTTATAACAGGAGAAATACTCCTAAAGATTATCTTGAATGGATTGATAAGAAAACAAAAATTATAATGAATTCTCCAGAATTTATAGAAAAATCAAAAGAATATATTGTTCGTGGAGATGTAGTTTGGGTTGAATTTGGATTTAATATAGGTGAAGAATTTAGTGGTAGGCATCCTGCTGTAGTTTTAAAAAATGGTGGAAAAACATTGCTAGTTTTACCTATTACGAGTAAGCAACCAACAGAAAAACAACTTGCCAGTAAAACCTATGTTGAACTTGGTAAAATATATAATTTTAAAACAATGAAAAGATGGGTAAATATTTTTAATATTAATCCTATAAGTATTGAAAGAATAGATTTTACAAAGAAAAAGGGAAATATTAAAGGAATTGATTTAGATAATATATCAAAAGCATTTTTAGACTCTGACCTCTTTAAATATAGACCTTCTAAGAATAATTAATATTTTTTCAGAATTTTCGCATAAAATCCTTGATTTTTACATAAAAATATAGTATCATTTAATTAATAGGAAATCTATTTAATTAGATGACTGAGAAGGCTCATTCGTGAGCAGTTATGATTTAGAATGTAGCTTATATAGAAATATATGAGCTACAGTTTTTTATTATTTTAAAATTTATTTAAAAATGTTGATTTTTGCTAAAATACCTATTATAATTTTATTACATTAATTGTTGCACACTTATAAAGTGTGGAGTTTGTTTCATCTTTTCTAAAGATGCTTAAAAGTCTTCTATCAAAAGAAGGCTTTATATTTTTTAACCTCCTCGAATTAAATACGGTTATCATTTATGGAATTATAAATAACTTACTATACCTTCAAATGTATCATATCCACTTTCACACTATTGATATGTCCTGCATTTGGTATTAAAGACTGTTCTGTTGCAATTTTATCTGCAAAATCTTTTTCTACCTCATATTTTACATATGGATCATTATTCGAATAAAAACATATTATTTCATTCGCATATTGTCTTACATCTTGTAAATTGTCAAAATACATTGATTTATTAACTGCATCATACTCTTCATTTATTCCTAAATAGTTGTTAAATCCACATACAAATATTAGTTTCTTAACTTTTATTTTATTTTCAGTTAAAAATTTTGATATAAATACTGGTGCAATACTATGTCCTATTATTGTTGTGTTCTCATTAATTAATCCTAAATCTAAATAATATTTTAGTAATTTACTCCAATTTTCATAATTTTGATAATCTACTCCTATTGGAAATTGTGGTACATATACCTGTTTTCCATCAGATGATATAAAATCTTGTAACCAACTAAACCAATTTCCAAATGGACTTCCAAAACTTCCATGTATTATAAAATAATTTTCCATTTACTTTTCCTCCAATTTTATTACCTTACACTAATAATATACCACCATTTACATTAAGGTTTTCTCCATTTATATAATCTGCTTTTTCGCTTAGTAAAAATAATACTGCATTTACTATGTCTTCAACTTCACCTAATCTACCACTTGGATTTTTCATAGCAGTTTGTTTTATTTCATATTCTGTATAGCTCTTTTTAGCAAATGGTGTCAATGTCATTGATGGACTTACTGTATTTGTTTTTATATTATATTTTTTAGTTAGTTCTAATGCACAACATTGTGTCAACATTATAGTAGCTGCTTCACTTGTGCAATAAGCAACAGAATCTTCCATTGGTTTTGTTCCTAATCTTGATGCTATATTTATAATTCTAGGGACATTAGATTTTTTTAACAATGGTATAGCATATTTTATACACATCCATCTTGCAATAACATTTACATCTAACTCTTTTCTAAACTCATCTACTGGCAATTCTTCTATTGCAAAGATTTTATCATAAACAGCATTATTTACTAATCCATCTAATTTATTAAATTTTTCTTCTATTTTTTTATACATATCTATAACATCTTTTTCATTTGATATATCAGTTTTTATAAATAAAGTTTTATCTTGATACTCTTTTAACAATTCTTTTGTTTCTTTTGCATTTTCTTCATTGTGTGCATAATTAATGACAACTTTTGCTCCTTCTTCTAACAGTGCTTTTGCAATTCCTTGACCTATTCCAGAAGTCGAACCTGTTATCAAAAATACTTTATCTTTAAAATTCATACTTACACCTTCTTATAATAAAATTTTAAATTTATCTCATGTCCACCATAGTATTTTAATATTTTTTGCATTCTCTTATTCTCATCTCCAGTAGCACATGATACTATTTTTATATCTTCATTTTCTTCTCTTAATTTCTCTATTAATTTAAAAAATACACCACATTTTCTATATTCCTGTTCAACAAACATTTGCGAAATCCACAACACTTCTCCATCATTTGCCCAATAGAAATATGAATACAAAATTATACCAACTGGTTTATTATCCATTTCTGCAATTAGACACTTAAATTTAGGTTTGTCACCAAAATAATCTCTATCTATATGTAGTTCTAACCCTTTTGTTTGTTCAGTTGCATTCGTATTATTAATAATTTTATTAGCATGTATTATAAATTCTTTATGTACTTTATTAGCATGAATTACATTAATATTCCTCATATCGTCATCCTTTTTTCTCATCTTTAAAACCGCTCCTTTTTTATATTTAGCTAATCTATCTAGTTAGTAACGAATTTTCTTGTATTGGAATTAATCTAGTTCTTGTAATATTTATAAACGCACATTTATGCTCTATTATAAAACATTCTTTGTCTGTACTTAATTTATATTTTATATATAAATCTGGAACAAACTCATACTTATCACTTTCAAAATTTCCATATTTATTATTACTTTCTGTATAGCTACCTTTTAGCATATTATATAATAATTTCCATCTATCACAAGAGCCTACATCTATTTCTTTTGTTATATCTGATTTATTATATATGGGTTCTTCTTTCATATCTACCATTGATGATTTTATATTAAACTTATCATATAAATCTTTTAATATAGTATTTCCAAAGTATTGATCTAATGCTACATTTATACATTTCTCAATTTCAGTATCCTTATTTATAACCATTAATCTAACAGGTTGGTTGTTTCTATAAAATATAATGGCATTATGCTTATTATTTATATTAATGTTTTCTCTATTAATTGTTATAATGCAATTACAATTTTTTACTATCTTGTATTCATCAAATGGTTTTTTATTGTTTTCAAATCCATCTACAAAAGCACCATTAAAACATTCATAATGATTTTTATATTGTTCTGTTCATAAATCTATACTATTAATAATTAATTCTTCCATAACGATAATTTTACATTCCTCCATCTACTTTTATTACTGTGCCATTAATATATTCTGCACCTTCTGATGCTAGAAAACAAATTACTTTTGCTATTTCTTCTGGCTCTGCAAATCTCCTTTTATATATTTTTTCTGTTTCTTCTTCTATTAACTCTTTTGTTAGTTCTTTATTCATTTCTGTATTTACCCAGCCAGGTGCAACTGCATTTACATTTATGTATGGTGCAAATTGTATTGCTAAATTATATGTTAAATTTATAATTGCTGCTTTTGAAGCATCATAATCTATGCTTGATGGAAAAAATGTATTTATTCCATTTGTTGAAGATACATTTATTATTTTTCCACTTTTATTTTTCATCATATTTTCACTGGCATATTTTGATACTAGACCAACATAATTTTTTAATTACCACGATAAACGAAAACTTTAAGAT
>CAOKMR010000012.1 GCA_948469815.1 uncultured Clostridiaceae bacterium
ATTAATTATTCATTGTGATTTTATATAATAAAATCACACATACAACCCCCAATTTTTATGTTAGATTTCAAAAAATTATAAAAGCTAATAAAAAATAAAACATTAATTTAATAAAAAGTTATGTAACAAAAGACATACTTGTCAAAAACTTGCATTTTATCCATTTTTCCCTCTTCTTTCCGAATCTAGTTTAGGAACAATCGCTCCCTCGTTGATTCTTTTTGCCGATTATTGACTACATCTTTATTATACTACTTTTTTGCTAATTATGCGGAAAATTCAAAATTTAATGTTGGTAGGGATTTTGTTACTGACACTTATTGCAATGACGAAGGCTAAGACAATAGGAGTGTGCTTAGGGATAATCGCATTCATTATAACTATAGGGATTGCGAAACGGAGTGAAAAAACAAGTCCCCCAAAAACATTAGAAGAAAAAATGGAGGAGTTTACGAGATGGTTATTAAAGCTCTTAATAATGGAGTTACTAATGACATTAATATCGACATGTGATACATTTTTGATTTCGATATTACATAGTATGTATTGTGGAGTAATGCTGGGGGTTTTAGTGTTGGCAATAGTTATTAAGGCGAAAATTTACAGTGCTGTTAAAGATTGCTAGCACAGGCTCTTTTCTTGAGTGGCATGGCTTGGTTTAATACCGAGCCTCGTCGCTTTTTTTAATTTAAAAAGAACAAAAAATACCAAAAACTAATTGACATTTTCATTATTTTAATAGATAATAAATATATTAAAAACAAAGGACTTGTAAAAAACAAAAGGAGGAATATATTTTTATGTATATATTTAATAGAATTACAGTTAATCCACAATTACCAAAAAGAATTAACAAATTAATGGACATGGCATATAACCTTTGGTGGGCATGGAACACAGATTTATTAAAACTACTTAAAGAAATTGACATTGATTTATGGGAACAAGTAAACAAAAACCCAGTCAAATTTTTAAAACTGATATCTCAAGAAAAACTAGAGCAATATGCCAAAGACACGAACTTTTTGAAAGAATATGATAAAGTTGTAGAAAACTTTGAAAATTATATGAACAGTAAAACAACTTGGTTTAGTAAAAAATATCCAGAAAATAAAAACGATTTAATAGCATACTTTTCAGCAGAATATGGATTAGACCAAATCTTATCTATATACTCAGGAGGACTTGGAATACTATCAGGAGACCACTTAAAAGCAGCAAGTGATTTAGGACTTCCATTAGTTGGAATTGGTTTGCTATATAAAAATGGATATTTCCACCAAGTAATAAATAGAGAAGGAAGACAAGAATCAGTTTATACAGATATAGACTTAGAAAATCTTCCAATAATGCCAGCAAAAGATGCAAGTGGAAATGACTTAATCATTTCAGAAACAATACAAAGAAGAAGAGTATACTTAAAAGTATGGCAAGTAAATGTAGGAAGAATAAAACTATACTTAATGGACTCAGACATTCCAGAAAACAGTGATGAATACTTAAGAGAAATCACAAAAAGGCTATATGGTGGAGACCAAGACATGAGAATAAGACAAGAAATTGTTTTAGGAATGGCAGGAACAAAATTAATAAGAGAACTAGGGTTAAAACCAACAGTATACCATATGAATGAAGGACATTCTGCATTCTTACTATTAGAATTAATGAGAGAACTGATAGAAGACAAAAAAATAGCATTTAAAATAGCAAGAGATATAGTAACATCACAAACTGTATTCACAACACACACACCAGTACCAGCAGGAAATGATATATTTAATATAGACTTAATAGACAAATACTTCAAAAATTTCTGGACATCATTAGGAATAGAAAGAGAAGAATTTTTAAGGTTAGGTGTAGCACCAAATCAACCTACAGAGAGTGGTTTCAATATGGGAATACTAGCTTTAAAAATATCAGGGAAGAAAAATGGAGTTAGTAAACTACATGGAGAAGTATCAAGAGAACTATTTGGTGAATGTTGGCCAGATATTGCCTCAAACGAATCGCCAATCACACATGTAACAAATGGTATCCATACATGTTCATGGTTAGCACCAAGACTAAAAGAATTATATAATGAATACTTAACACCATATTGGCAAGACAAAATACATGAAGAAGAAACATGGAAAAATATACAAGATATACCAAATGAAGAATTATGGAATGCTCATATTTCAAGAAAAGAAAAATTATTAAAATTAGTAAAAGAAAATGTAACAAATAGGCTAAGAAGAAATGGAACTCCATATGATGAAATAATGGAGATAACATCAAAGCTTAATCCAAATGCATTAACAATAGGATTTGCAAGAAGATTTGCAACATATAAGAGAGCAACATTAATATTTAGAGACTTAGAAAGAATAACACAAATTTTAAATAATCAAGACAAACCAGTACAATTAATATTTGCAGGAAAAGCACATCCAAGAGATATAGAAGGTCAAGACTTAATAAGACAAATACATGAACTATCAATGAAACCACAATTCAAAGGAAAAATATTTATATTAGAAGACTATGATATTGAAATGGCAAGATATTTAGTAAGTGGAGTAGACGTTTGGCTAAATAATCCAAGAAGACCGATGGAAGCATCAGGAACAAGTGGACAAAAAGCTTCAGTAAATGGAGTAGTAAATTTCAGTATATTAGATGGTTGGTGGGTAGAAGGATATAATAAAGAAAATGGTTGGATAATAGGAACTGATGAGGAATATGATTCTTATGATATACAAGATAATGCAGACTGTCAAAGCATATATAACACTTTAGAAAATAAAATTATACCAATTTATTATGATAAAGAATGTGAAGAAGATTTTTCAAGCAAATGGCTACAAATGATGAAAAACTCAATTATATCCACAGGAGGAATGTATAGCACTGCAAGAATGGTAGTAGACTATACAGAAAAACTATATTTACCATTATGCAACCTTTATAATACATATTATAAAGATTTAGAAAAAGTTATTGGATATAATGAATGGAAAGCAAATGCAAAAAATGAATGGCAAAAAATAAAAATAACACAAAAAAACAATATGAAAGATGTTACAATAGATGCTGGAAATAAAATACAAGTAAGTTGTAAAGTGGATTTACCAAATATAAGTCCAGATAGCATATCTGTAGAAGTTTATTCAGCAAAAATAATGTCAGATGGAACATTTGAAGACATAAATATCACACCAATGATAAGGGATATAAAAGAAGATAATCTGTATACAGGAGAAATAACATTAAAAACAGGAGGAGACTATGGTTATACATTTAGAGTAATGCCAAAACATCCAATGTTATTAGATGTACAAAACTTAAACTTAATAAAATGGCTTGAAGAAGAAGAAAAAGAAGAAATATCAGAACAAGAAAAACAAGAGGTTGAAAACATTGTTCAAAATATAGAGAATATTTAAGAAAAGTTGGGGCACATGCAATGTGCCCTTTTGTGTATCTATGTAATATTAAAATTATATTACATTTACATTACAAATATAAATTTCCATTGACTAAAAAAGTCAGTAAATGTTATACTATGTATGAAAAAGAAAAAATGTATATTATTAAAGAAAAATACACTAAATAATAAAGAGGAGGAAACATAAAAATGAAACTACATAGGAAAAAGATATTAATGCTTATATTCTGTGTAATACTAATAATTCAAATAATATATATTCCACATAGTGTAAAAGCAAGTACATATACACAAACAACAAAAACAGGTATATCTAATTTTCCAGCAAGTTATCAAGCAAAATTAAATGAATTAAAATCACTATACCCCAATTGGACATTTACAGCCTTCAATACAGGAATAAATTGGGATGAATTTATAAGAGAAGAAACATCATTACACTTAAGAAATACAGTCATAAAATCCTCAAACGCTTTATGGTTAGATAGCTGTGGACAAGTTGCTAGTGGATATGCATGTGCTTCAACACCAATATTAAAATACTATTCAGATCCAAGAAACTTTTTAAATGAATCAGGGATATTTCAATTTTTAGAAATGACATATAATCCAAATTCACAAACAGAAGCAGGAGTGAGAGGGATTATAGCTTCAACATTTATGAACACAAATGTAACATTTAACTTAAATGGAACAGAATGTACAATGCCATACTCTGCGATAATAATGGAAGCAGCGAAACAAAGCAAAATGAGCCCATATAGTATAGCAATAAAAATAATACAAGAAGTAGGAAGAAATGGTAGTGCATCAGTATCCGGACACTATGTAGCAAAAAATGGAACAGTATATGATAATTATTATAACTTTTTCAACTATGGAGCATATGACACAGGAGATGCAATAGCAAATGGGCTAGAATATGCAAAAGCAAATGGATGGACAAATCAATATGTATCAATTATAGAAGGTGCTAAAAAAATGGCAAATTCATATACAAATGCAGGGCAAAACACAGCATATTTTTATAAATGGGATGTAGTAGGTACAGAGCTTTCACAATTATTCAAACATCAATATATGACCAATATTCAAGATCCATCAAGTCAAGCAAAAAACTTATTTAATACATATGCAAAAAACAATTTATTAAACTCATCATTAAATTTTATAATACCAGTTTTCAACAATATGCCAGAATCAAATAATCTACCTACAACTATAGACACAACACTTCCAAACTCATATTATTTAACAGGAAGTGATGTAAGGCTAAGACAAGCACCAACAACATCAGCAAGTATACTTGGAACACTTAAAAAAAATGAAGTAGTTACAGTATTAGAATTTAATGTAGGAACAGCCAATAACTTACAATGGGCAAAAGTACAACTTTCAAATGGAAATGTAGGATATATAGCAAATAAATACTTAGCACCATGTAATAATGGAGCAGGAAATAAAATTGCAAAAATAGAAGGAAAAAATTTAGTAGCAATACCTGGTAAAACAATAGCAGAAATAGCAAGTAGTTTATCAGTAACAAATTATTCAGTAAGAGCAGGAGATTTAAGACCACTACAATCTAATTATCCATTAACAACAGGTGATAAATTCACTATAAATGGAACAGAATATGAAGTAGTAGTATTAGGAGATATATATGCAGACAGAGTAATAGATGCAAGAGACTATATGAAGATTAAAAATCATATAATGGGAATTTCTCAATTAAATGAAATAGAACAAAAAGCATCGCAAGTACATGCAGATGGAGTAATAGATGCAAGAGACTATATGAAAATTAAAAATCATATAATGGGAATATCATCAATAACAATGTAATTAAATTAAAACAAAAGTTAAAAGGTTTATACCTTAAGAAAGGAAGGATATTAAAAATGAAAACAGGAAAAAAATTGCTAATTTTGGTAATAATTACAATATTTTTAATTTCATTACACTCAATAGTTTATGCTGCTGGAAGTTACTCTGTATCAGCATCATCAAAATCATTAGAACCGGGAAAAACAGCAACAATAACTATAAAAACAACAAATGCGGAGGGAAAATTTAATGTGACATCATCAAATCCAGGTGTAGTAACAGTAGGAACACCATCAGTATGGGTATCAAGTAGTGAAAGCATAACTTTAACAGCGAAAGCAGCAGGAACAGCAACAATAACAGTTACACCAGTAACTGTTTCAGATACAGAATATAATGAAATAAAATCGCCAAAATCGGTAACAATAACAGTAGGTGCAAACAATCCACAGACACCAAATCAACCATCAAATCCAACAAATCCAACAGCACCAAGTCAGCCAAACACTACAAAATCAGGTGATGCAACATTAAAATCAATAACAATAGGTGGAAAAACATACTCAGGTTCATCATTAAAAAATACAATAAGTTATACAGCAGAATCTTCAGTAAACTCAATAAAAATAAGTGTGGCAAAAAATCATAGTAAAGCAACAGTAAGTGGGACAGGAACAAAATCATTAGTAGCAGGACAAACAAATAAATTTCAAATAAATGTAACTGCTGAAAATGGAACAAAAAAAACATATAATGTAAATATAATAAGATTAGCAGATGATGCTACAGTACCAAATATAATAGATGACCAAGCACCAATATCAGATGTGCCAATAACACAAGAAACAAAACCACAATTAACATCATTAATAATAAAAGACGTAGAATTAAATCCTGAATTTAATCCAGAAATTTACTCTTATACAACAAATGTGAAAAATATGAAACAATTGGAAATTGATGCAACAGCAAATATATCAGATGCAAAAATAGACATAGAAGGAGCAACAGAATTAAAAGAAGGAGACAATGTAATAAAAATCACAGTAACATTTGGAGAAGAAAGTTCTGTATATATTATAGACTTAAAAAACGAAACAGAACAACAAGAAATAGTTGGAATGACAGATGATGGTGATAATAAAAAAGATAATGGGAATAATAATGTTATAGCTGGTAATTTAAAAGAAATTTTATCTATATTAATGATTTGCTCATTAGGAATAATTGCAATAAGATATATAATCCTTTCATATATGCTTAGTAAAGAGTTGGATGAAACAACAGACGAAGAGTTAATAATAGAAGACGATATAGAAGACGAAGGTTTAAAAGTGAAAAATCAAAACATTGCAATAGAAACGGGCAGAATTGGAAGACATTTCTAAGGAAATGTAAAAAAAAACTAAAAAAGTCAAAAAAAACTATTGCAAAAAAAATAAAAATATAGTATAACTTATATTAAGTGTTATATAATAAAAGAAAAGGAGAAAGAATATGAGTAGAAATAAGGTAGTAAAGATTTTCATTTTATTATTAGTTTTAAGTTTAATAATAATTCAAACATGTAGAGTTGGAGCTATGACAATTAACCAAATATTAGGAGAAGGAAATGAAACAAGTAATTTGCAACAAACAAACACATCAACAGAATTATTTAATACAACAGGAAATACTGCAACAAATACAGCGAATACAACACCAATAACTAGTATAACAAACAATACAACAAACACTAATAAAACATTACCAAAGACAGGTACTAATGAAAATATAATTATAGGATTAATGATAGTTTGTACAATAGCTGGAATATATGCATTCAAAAAAGTAAAAGATTATAATATGTAGAAAAATAGAAATATAATTTTAAAGGGCACATACAACAAATGTGTCCTTTTTTGAATATTTTAAGGAAACTATTGAAAAAAATGAGAAATTATAGTATTATCTAAAAAGTAGTAGTGAAGGAGTAAAGCTTATGGAAGAAATTATATTTGAAGACTATAACATAAAATTTACAGAGGAAGAATTAAAGCAAGCAGATAAAAAAACACTAAAAAAAAGTAAAAAGATATTACAAGAAACATTAACAAAACTAGTAAATTAAATATTATAAAAAACGAAATATATTCTTAGAAATTATCATACCATGATAACTTTTCAAGAATATAAAAATTATGAAATGGAGAACTAGGGATGAGTAATGAAATATATGAAAAAGTAGAAAAATTATGTCAAAAAATAGACGCATTTGCTGAAAAGGACTTTTCAGTAAAAAATGAAATAAAAACAGAAGCATACATAGCAAAAATAAAAAAATTAATAAACATGATAGAAAAAGCAGAAGCAACGGCACAACCAGGAATATTGGAAACAGAAGATGAAACAAATGAAAATGTAATTAATAAGGATGTATTAGAAAGTAAATATAATCCATATAGTGAAGATTTCTGTTATAAAGACAGGCTAAAACAATTAAATGGAAACATATATAGATTAATACAAGAATTAAAAGAACAAGACAAAGAAGGATATAGAAATGCATATATTATAAACGAAATTGAAAAATATATTCCATCAACAGCTAATATAAAAGTAAGGGAAAAAATGAATTTATGGCAAAAAATAAAGAGTTTTTTCAAAAAATAAAAATGTTTGATTTTCCCTCTTCGTATAATCTACATTAGAAAATGTAGGAGCGATTATTAATCACCCGTATTAGAAGACAAATTTTTAATAATATAAGAAAGGAAACATTAATCTTTATGGAAATAGACAAAATAAGAGGAATAATTGAAGCAATACTATTTTGTGCAGGGAGAGTTGTAAAAATAAAAGAGTTAGAATTAGCAGTAGAAATTAATGAAAAAGACATTATAGAAATAATTAGTGATATGAACAAAGAATATAAAGATATATCAAGAGGAATAGAAATTATTAGAGTTAATGATGGATATCAAATGTGCACTAAAAAAGAATATTATGAATATATTAACCCAGTAATAGACAAAAGAATGAAACCAAAACTTTCGCAAGCAGCACTAGAAGCACTAGCGATAATAGCATATAATCCTAGGATAACAAGAGCAGAAATAGAAGCAATAAGAGGAGTGTCATCAGATGCAGTAATATATAAACTATTGGAATACAATTTAATAGAAGAGGCAGGAAAAGTTGATATATTAGGTAAACCAATGTCATACAAAACAACAGATGAATTTTTAAGAATGTTTGGATATAGTAGTTTAGAAGAATTACCAGAACTGCCGAGGTATAAGATTGACGAAAACCAACAAATCGTAATAGACGATATTATCAAAAATAGTGAGAAAACAGGTAATGTCGAATAATATAAAATATTATAGTGTAGGGGCGATTATTAATCGCCCGCACTTCGAAGGAATTTTTTAAAAATAATAGAAAAGGAGAATATAAACATGGACAAAGAATTTGTAAAAGAGGTAACAAACATAGAAGAAGACTTTGCAAAATGGTATACAGACATAGTATTAAAAGCAGACTTAGCAGATTACACAGGAACAAAAGGATGTATAGCAATCAAACCATATGGATATGCAATTTGGGAAAATATACAAAAATATACAGATGAGATATTCAAGAAAAACGGAGTAAAAAATGTATATTTTCCTGTTTTAATACCAGAAAATTTATTACAAAAAGAAAAAGATCATGTTGAAGGATTTGCACCAGAAGTAGCAACAGTTACAGAAGCAGGAGGAAAAAAATTAGATGAAAAACTATGTATAAGACCGACATCTGAAACAATGTTTTGCGATTTATACTCAAAATGGTTAAAATCTTGGAGAGACTTACCATTTGTATATAACCAATGGTGTAATGTATTAAGATGGGAAAAAGAAACAAGACCGTTCTTGCGTTCTAGAGAATTCTTATGGCAAGAAGGGCATACAATACATGAAACAAAAGAAGAAGCAGAAGAAAGAACACTACAAATGTTAGACATATATGCAGAAGTAATAGAAAATATACTTGCAATACCAGTATTAAAAGGAAAAAAGACAGAAAAAGAAAAATTTGCAGGAGCAGAAGCCACATACACAGTAGAAACACTAATGCATGATGGTAGAGCCATTCAAGCAGGAACATCACATTACTTTGGACAAAACTTTACAAAACCATATGATGTAAAATTCCAAAATAGAGTTGGAAAAGACGAATACCCATATCAAACATCATGGGGAATAAGTACAAGACTAATAGGAGCTACAATCATGGCACATGGAGACAACCGTGGACTAAAACTTCCACCAAAAGTTGCACCAATACAAGTAGTAGTAGTACCAGTAATGATGAAAAAAGAAGGAGTAGTAGAAAAAACAACAGAAGTTTATGAAAAATTAAAACAAGAATTCAGAGCAGAAATAGACTTAAGAGAAAACTATACACCAGGATATAAATTTAATGACTGGGAACTAAGAGGAGTACCAATAAGAATAGAACTAGGACCAAGAGACATAGAAAACAATGTATGTGTAATAGTAAGAAGAGACACATTAGAAAAAGAAACAGTAGACTTAGACAAGTTAAATGAAAAAATAAAAGAAACATTAGAAGACATACAAAAAAATATGTATGAAGAATGTAAAAAAATAAGAGAAGAAAGAACGACAACAGCAGAAAACTTAGATGAATTTGTAAAAAATATAGATGAAAAACAAGGATATATAAAAACAATGTGGTGTGGAAAAGAAGAATGTGAAAACAAAATAAAAGAACTAACAGGAGCACACTCAAGATGTATACCATTCACACAAGAAAAACTAGGCAACAAATGTGTATGCTGTGGCGACAATGCTAGTATTATGGTAGTATGGGGAAGACAGTATTAAAATAGCATTGGAGCGTGGAAAATTTGCGAAGCAAATTTTACTAGCCTCCAACAGAAATTATGGTAGTATGGGGAAGACAGTATTAAAATAGCATTGGAGCGTGGAAAATTTGCGAAGCAAATTTTACTAGCCTCCAACAGAAATTATGGTAGTATGGGGAAGACAGTATTAAAATAGCATTGGAGCGTGGAAAATTTGCGAAGCAAATTTTATAGCCTCTAGCAACGATTATGGTGGTATGGGGACGTCAGTACTAATACTTTAATGAATAATTAATATTGAATGATGAATAATGCAGGGATGATTATTAATCGCTAACCCTTCAAAAAAATTACCCAAATAACCCAAATCCGAATAAAAGATGCAAAAGAGGAGGAATAATGGATTTACAGAAATTTATGAAATCGGACAGTTCTACGAAATTAGAACTAATATTTAAAAATTTAGATTTTGTATCGAAACTGGAAACTGAAGAATTAAATATAATACTTTTATCTTTAGAATATGAAGATAGGATAAAAATATTAAGAAATATAGATTTTCTTAAAAAAAGCAATATTCTACAAAAAAAAGAGAGAATAATAATATTACTTATAAATTTAAGAGAGGAAGATAAACAAAGATTATTATTAGATAGAGAATTTGTAGAAAAAGATTTAAATTTAGATGGTGTTGTAATAGCAATAATTATCATGAGCCTTGAATTTAACGAAATAAAGTTAAAAATGATTAATTTATATTTTGATAAGATTAGTAGAAAAGCGATAGGAATGATTTTAGAATCATGTCCTAGAGATACTATAATATCAATTATAATTAAAGAAGAATATAAATTTAGTAAAGTAGTAATAGAAGAGATTCTTAGTAGTATAAAGGTAGATTTATTAGTAGACATTTTTATAGAATACAAAGAAGTTTTATATGAAAAAAGTATAACAATTTATGATATTATAATGAGAGCAAGCGAAGATGTGCAATTAAAAATTATATCAAAGCTTTTAGAGATAGGCATAACTGATAAAGAAAAGAAGGGAATATTAACTGTTTTAGATGATAAACAGAAAGATAAACTTGACAAATCTATTTTTATGCAAGAAGAAACAGAGTATAAACTACAAGTTAGTCATGAGATAGGAGGTAAATATGGAAAAATTGTAGTTGATTTTAGCAAAGATTTAGAAATATATAAAGACTTAGACGAACTAATTTATGTAAATCCAATGGAATTGAAAGATGAAGAAAGAGTTAAAATTCAAGAATTAGAAGAAATTTGTCCAAATATAAGAATATCAGATGATATAGGACTTTCAACTGTTACACTAGAAGAATATAAAGAGGCTGAAAATTGGATTGACTCAATATTGAAAGGAATAAATACAAAGTGGACCAATATCCAAAAAGTAGCATATGTAGATCATGTATTGGGTAAAAACATAACTTATTGTCCATATCTGGATACAGAAATATATAATAGCGAAGAAATACAAAATAGTTGGAATCTTATAAATAAAAAAATGGGTATATGTTATGGAATATCGGTAGCTGAAAAATATATATTAAGCAAAATGGGAATTGAAGCAGAAGTAGTTAAAAGTAAAGAACATGCTTTTTTAGAGTTAAAAAATATAGAACTTTCCCAAAAAGATGGAGAAGTAGTTAAAGGAGATACATATTTAGATTCTACTTGGAATCTAGCAATTAACAGATATGGTGGAATACCTGAAAACTTTTGTAATACTTATGAAGAGATAAGAAAATATGATATAATAGAATCAAAGGGGATAGATACAGAAACACACAAGATTAATGAAAATGGTGTTACTTTAGGTTTAGATAAAAGAAATGTAAGAGAAATATTCAAAAGTATAGAAGTTACAGATAAAAAGGGAAATTTTCCATTACAAAAGTTTATGAGTATGTCTAATAAGATAGATGCTTTTGGATTTCCAGCAGAAAAAGCAATAGAAATTCAGTTAATGTTGCTTTCTAGCTATTGTCCAGAATTTGCTATATGCCAAAATGAAACAGCCAGTATATTAAAAGGAATATTAAGCAATATAAAATTCAATAGATGTGTAGTAAATAGAGTGTATGAGAGAGAGGATGAAAATAAACAACCAATATTATATGTATATGCAGATTTACCAGAAGTAGGTAAAAGATTTTACTTTGCAGACAAAGAAACAAAATCGTTTGTAGAATTACCAGAAAAGGAATTTGAGCAAAAATTTGAATGTTATCAAAAAGACTTAGAAAAGCAAAATGGACATAGACCATGGGAAGATATAGAAGAAAGTCAAGAACACCTATATAAAAATTCTATACTAGAAAAAGCAAAAAACGTAGGAGGAAGATAAAATGAGTTTCATTAAGAATTTATTTGAACTTATGAAAAATATATTCAATAAAAAATCTGATAATAAAATGATACAAGCACCTATTGAAACACAGACAAGCAGAGAAAAATTAGAATTTGCCAATTCATTAAAAGTAGACACACCAAAAACCAAAAAGAAAGAAGTAGAAACAATGATATGTTATGGTGATGGGCTAGGAATACAAAACAAAATAAATTATTAAAAAAAATTAGCACTTTATATTGACAAGTGCTAATTTTTGGTATATTATATTAGCAGTCAATAAATATGAGTGCCAAATTATCAAATATAAATTTGTAACATATAATAAAAGGTACATAAAAAAGGAGGAATTTTAAATGATTAAACCAATACTAGACAGAGTATTAATTAAAATGCAAGAAACAGAAGAAACAACAAAAAGCGGAATAATATTATCTGCAAACTCAAAAGAAAAACCACAAATAGCAGAAGTAGTAGAAGTAGGACCAGGTGGAGAAGTCGATGGAAAAGAAGTAAAGATGTTCCTAAAAAAAGGAGACAAAGTTATAGCAAGTAAATATGCTGGAACAGAAGTAAAATACGAAGGAACAGAGTATATAATTTTAAAGCAGTGTGATATTTTAGCAATTGTAGAATAAATTAGAAAAATAAACGGCGTCTCGCGTTGTTAAAATTCAGATAGAAAATCCTCAACGTGCACAAGCACGCCTCCGGTTTTCTACTGAATTTTGCCTAGCGATACTTGTTTCTTTTCCTAATTGTTATATAGAAACATGTAGGGGCACGGTGTACCGTACCTAGACTCCGAAGAAATTTCTTATAAAAATATTAATAAAAATTTTAGGGAGGTAATAATATGTCAAAAGAAATATTATATGGTGAAGATGCCAGAAAAAAATTATTAGAAGGAGTAAACAAACTTGCAGACACAGTAAAAGTTACACTAGGACCAAAAGGAAGAAATGTAGTTTTAGACAAAAGTTTTGGAGCACCACTAATTACAAACGATGGAGTCACAATAGCAAAAGACATAGAGTTAGATGATGCATTTGAAAACATGGGAGCAAGACTTGTAAAAGAAGTATCTACAAAAACAAATGATGTTGCAGGAGATGGAACTACAACAGCAACAGTTTTAGCGCAAAGTATGATAAAAGAAGGAGTAAAAAATGTAGCAGCAGGAGGAGACCCAATGGCAATTAAAAGAGGAATAGACAAAGCTGTAAACGTTGCTGTAGAAGCAATAAAAGAAATAAGTTCACCAGTAAATGGTAGAGAAGATATAGCAAGAGTAGCAAGCATATCAGCAGATAACAAAGAAGTTGGTAATCTAATAGCAGATGCCATGGAAAAAGTTTCAAAAGATGGTGTAATAACAATAGAAGAATCAAAAACTTCTGAAACAGATGTAGTAGTTGTTGAAGGAATGCAATTTGATAAAGGATATGTATCACCATATATGGTAACAGACACAGAAAAAATGGAAGCCATAATAGAAAATCCATATATATTAATAACAGACAAAAAAATTGAAAATATACAAGAAATATTACCATTATTAGAAGGATTAATGCAACAATCTGGAAAATTAGTAATAATTGCAGATGATATTGAAGGAGAAGCATTATCTACATTAATATTAAACAAACTAAGAGGAGTATTAAATGTAGTAGCAGTAAAAGCACCAGGATATGGAGATAGAAGAAAAGAAATGCTACAAGACATTGCAATATTAACAGGAGGAGAAGTTATAACATCTGAGGTAGGATTAGAATTAAAAGACGCAACAATAGAACAATTAGGAAGAGCAAAACAAATAAAAGTACAAAAAGAAAATACAATAATAGTTGATGGAGCAGGAGACAAAGAGCAAATAGCAGAAAGAATAAAACAAATAAAAGCACAAATGGAAGAAACAAAGAGTTCATTTGATAAAGAAAAATATCAAGAAAGACTAGCAAAAATTGCAGGAGGAGTAGCAGTAATAGAAGTAGGAGCAGCAACAGAAGTAGAAATGAAAGACAAAAAACTAAGAGTAGAAGATGCCTTATCTGCTATAAAAGCAGCAGTAGAAGAAGGAATAGTAGCAGGAGGAGGAACAGCATATGTAAATGTCATTCCAAAAGTAGAAAACCTTGTAAAAGAATTAAGTGATGATGAAAAATTAGGTGCAAGAATAGTATTAAAAGCACTTGAAGAACCAGTAAAACAAATAGCAACAAATGCAGGACTAGAACCAGCAGTAATACTAGAAAATGTAAAATCAAACAAAGAAGGATTTGGCTTTGATGCTGCAAATGAAGAATATGTAGACATGAAAAAAGTAGGAATAGTAGATCCAACAAAGGTAACACGTAGTGCACTTCAAAATGCTGCAAGTATAGCATCAATGGTACTTACAACAGAAAGTATAGTAACAGACAAAAAGGAAGAAAAATGTAACTGCGGAGGTAATACACCAAATCCAGAAATGGGAGGAATGTATTAATTGAGAAGTGAGATATAAGAAGTGAGCGAAGGGACACGGGATACTGTGTCCCTTCGCTTCTTATATACAGTTACAATTAACACAGTTATAATATATAAATTTGTGTTTGTGGGGATGATAATATATTTTAAAATTATAATTACATGTGTAGGGGCACGGCGCACCGTGCCCAATGAAATAGGCAAAAACCATAACATTTAAAATAATAATAAAATTATAGGATGTATCGTTTAATATTAAAATTACATAAAATTTATAATTATCTATTTGGGCACGGTGCGCCGTGCCCCTACAATGGTTGTGAATATATTTATAATTAATATTAATGTTTAAATTTCTGTAATTTCAAGGGCACATATATACAAAAATACCCAAGAAAATTTTTTATAAATATATTGACATATAAAATCAATAATCATATAATATATATGAACGAATGCTCATATATTAAAATGAAGGAGATAGAAATATGGAAAAGGAAAATAACGAAGAAATGCAAGAACAAAATATTATTAGGTTAGATATAGTAGAAAATGTAAAAGAAATGTTACCAGAAGACGATAAAATATTTGACTTAGCAGAACTATTTAAAATGTTTGCAGATTCTACAAGAATGAAAATAATTTGTGCATTAAAAGAAAAAGAATTATGTGTAGGAGAAATAGCATTTATAACAAATACAACTCAAAGTGCAATATCACATCAATTAAGAATACTAAAGCAATCTAAACTTGTAAAATACAGAAAAGAAGGAAAAAGTGTTTTTTATAGTTTAGATGATGAGCATGTAATAGAAATATTAATGAAAGGGCGTGAACATATTGAAGAAGTATAGATATGATATTATAGACTTAGACTGTGCAGCATGTGCAAAAGAAGTAGAAGAAGCAATAAATGAAATAAAAGGCATACAAAACTGTATAGTAAACTTTGGAACAGGGAAAATTACATTAGAATCTGAATTAGAAAACACATTAGAAGAAATAAAAAAGGTTTCAGCAAAAGTAGAACCAGATTGCACAATAAAATTACCAGAAGAAGATAAAAAGGAAAGTAAAGATTATGGGATAATAAGACTAATAATAGGAATAATTCTAGCATTAATAGGATTTACAAAAATAATACCAAATGAAATAATATCAAATACTTTAATAATTGGAGCTTATGGGGTATTATTATATAGAACATTTATAAAATCAATAAAACAAATAAGAGGAAAAATAATAGATGAAAACTTATTAATGGTAATATCATGTATAGGTGCATATTTAGTAGGAGAAAAGATAGAAGGGTTAATGGTTATTCTTTTATTTGAAATAGGAAAAGTACTAGAAGCAAAAGCAATATCAAAATCAAGAAAATCAATTAAAGACTTAATGGACATTAAACCTAAATATGCAAACTTAAAAGGAGAAAATGGAGAAACAAGACAAGTAGAACCACAAGAAGTAAAAATAGGAGATACAATAATTGTAAAAGAAGGAGAAGAAATACCTTTAGACGGAATTGTAATTTCAGGAAATGCATCATTAAACACATCAGCATTAACAGGAGAAACTAAAGTTTATGAAGTAAAAAAAGGAAACACAGTACTTTCTGGAAGTATTAATCAAAATGGACTAATAGAAATAGAAGTAACAGCTACTTATGAAAATGGAACAGTAAACAGAATTTTAGAATTAGTTGAAAGCGCAACAGATAAAAAAGCAAGAACAGAGACATATGTAACAAAATTAGCAAAAATATATACACCTATTGTAATTATATTAGCATTAATAGTTGCAGTATTTATGCCTATGCTAGTACAAGAAATTAATTATTCAGAAAGTATTTATAGAGCATTAACCTTTTTAGTAATTGCTTGCCCATGTTCTATTGCAATATCAGTACCATTATCATATTTCTCTGGAATAGGTAAATCATCAAAAAGAGGAATTCTAGTAAAAGGAAGTGACTTTCTAGATGGTTTAAAAGATATTAACAATATAGTATTTGACAAAACAGGAACAATCACAACAGGAATATTTGAAGTATCAGAAATAAATACATTACAAAGTGAACTATCAGAAGAAGAGATATTAGAATATGTGGCAATAGGAGAAAACTTTTCGAACCATCCATTAGCAAAATCAATCATAAATAAGTATTCAAGAGAAATAGACACAAGCAAAGTAAAAAAGATAAAAGAAATATCAGGAAAAGGGATAGAATATGAAATTGAAGGTAAAGAAATAAAAATAGGGAACAGAAAATTTATTGAAGAAACAACAAAGAAAGAATTAAAAGAAATAAAAACAACAGGAACAGTAGTTTATCTAGCAATAGATAATATAGCAAAAGGAGCAATAATATTAGAAGATAAAGTAAAAGAAAATGCAAAAGAATCTATTGAAAAACTAAACAAACTTGGAATTACAACGAGAATGTTCACAGGAGACACAAAACAAACAGCAGAAGAAATAGCAAAAAAAGCAGGAATAAAAGAAATAAAATCACAAATGCTTCCACAAGATAAATTTGAAGAACTAGAAAAAATAATAAAACAAAATCAGAAAGGAAAAAAGGTAGCATTCGTAGGAGACGGAATAAACGACAGTCCAGTATTAGCAAGAGCAGACATAGGAATATCAATGGGAGGAGTAGGAGCCGAATCAGCAATAGAAGCATCAGACATAGTATTAATGACAGACGAAATAAGCAAAATAATAGAAGGAATAAAAATATCGAAAAAAACCAACAAAATAATAAAGCAAAATCTAACAATCTCAATAGCAATAAAAATCATCATACTAGCCCTATCAATACTAGGCCTATCAAATATGTGGCAAGCAGTGTTTAGTGATGTCGGAGTAACAATAATAACGATAATAAATACACTGCGAATATTAAAATAATGCGTGGAAAATTTGTGAAGCAAATTTTACTCGTATTATAATTCGCAGATGTCGGAGTAACAATAATAACGATAATATATAACCACTAGTCACAATTTTACTAGAAAAAAATTAAAAAAAGGTATACAAAGAAATTAATTTGTGTTATACTAACATAGAAATTTTAATAATGTAGATAACATTCTATATTATTGTACGAGAAAAATCAGAAAGAAGGAAGGATTAAAATGAAAAATTTAAGAAGAACAAAAATTACATGTACAATTGGACCAGCAGCAGAACCAGAAGAAATGTTAACAAAACTAATTAACACAGGAATGAATGTTGCAAGAATCAATTTCTCACATGGAGGATATGATGAAAATGCAGAAAAAATCGAAAGAATAAAAATGATAAGAGAAAAATTAAATCAACCAATCGCATTATGCTTAGACACAAAGGGACCTGAAATAAGAACAGGAAAGCAAGAATCAGGAGATCAAAAAGTAGAAATAAAAGAAGGACAAACATTCACATTTGTTAATGAAGAAATAGTAGGAAATGAGACAAAAACATCTATAAGTTATAAAAACCTATATCAAGATGTAAAGCCAGGAGCAAAAATTCTAGTAGATGATGGAGCTATAGAATTCGAAGTTCAAGAAGTAGTTGGAAAAGATGTAGTTTGTAAAGCTTTAAATACAGGAATGTTAGGAAGTAGAAAAACAGTTAATATCCAAGGAGTAGTTATAAACTTACCAGCACTTGCAGCAAAAGACATAGATGATATTACAAACGGAGCAAAAGCAGGATTCGATTATATATTCGCTTCATTTGTTAGAAGGCTATCAGATGTTCAAGAAATAAGAAAATTACTAGATGAAAATGGTGGAGAAAAAATAGGTATTATTTCAAAAATAGAGAGCCAAGAAGGTATAGACAATTTTGAAGAAATACTAGAAGCTTCAGATGGAATAATGGTTGCAAGAGGAGATATGGCAGTTGAAATACCATATTACAAAGTTCCAGCAGTTCAAAAACACTTTATAAAAAGATGTAATGAAGTAGGAAAACCAGTTATAACAGCAACACAAATGCTTGAATCAATGACAAAAAATCCACGTCCTACAAGAGCAGAAGTTAGTGATGTTGCAAATGCTGTATATGATAGAACAAGTGCAATAATGTTATCAGGAGAATCAGCAATGGGAGCACACCCAGCACTTTGTGTTGACACAATGGTAAAAATATCAGAAGAAACAGAAGCTAACGTAAACTATGAAAAAAGATTTTATGAAAACAGATATGCTCCAGATACAGCAGATGAAATAAAAACATTAGGATATACAACATGTGTTACAGCAGCAAACATAGATGCAGATGCAATTATAGTATGCACAAAGGATGGAGAAGAAGCAAGAATGATAGGTGGTTTATCACCAGTATGTCCAATAATTGCTGTTACAGATGATAAGAAAACATATCATAAAATGTCTGTATATGGAGATGTATTACCAGTATATATGGAATCAAAAGAATGTGGTTGTAAAACAGTAGATGCTGCTATTGAACAATTAAAAGCAAGCGGAATTTTAGAATCAGGAGACAGATTAGTAGTAGCAGGTCATAGAAAAGACGAAAATAAAATTACATTAGGAAAAATAATAGATGTAGAATAAAAAAATGAGGGAAAACCCTCATTTTTTTATTCTTACATTCTTATTAATCTTTTTGTATAATCTAAATTAGCTTGAGAATTATTTCTATAAGCAAGGGTATATATATCTGTTGACCTAATATCTTTCTGTAATAAATTAAGAATTTTTTTATTTTTGCATCTATCAGTAAAATGTTTTACCGATGTAACAATTTTTAACTTTTTATTAGATTTTGATATAGTAGACAAAAGGGATTTACCTGTTTCAGTGAAACCTAAAACACGAATATAAGGAATATTTTCTTGTACAAAATTCATATCCTCTTTTGTATAACCTAATAATGCATAAAGCAATATTCTTTGAATTCTAGTTCTAGTAAATCTTTTAGACTTTACCTTTTGGATTAACTCTTCTAAAGTATTACAAGTAGAAGCAGCCTCTTTAATAGAATTTTCTAATCCTTCAGATACAGCAGGCAAATTAGCAATAGATTCTTTTGACATACATCTTAATAAAAATAAAATTTCTTTTTCGAAATCTTGTAAACCGCAAACAAACTCACCAGAACGTAAAGCTTCCATCAATATTTCATAAGAAGATTGTGGCATTGATGAAAATAAATTATCATAGTCATTATTATAAATCATTTCACGTATAGCGGTTGCACTAGCAAAACCATTAATACTTTCTAAAGAATTATATTCAGCGAATTGCCTTTTAATTGTAAGTGGTCTAATTTTAGAATTACTATTTTTTAGAGATATTAAATATTCAAGTCCAAGAGTATTATTAGGACAATTTAAAATATTAGAATATTTAATAATATCATTTAAATATAAAAGTAAAGCATTTTCACGAGCCTTTGGGAAAGAAATTCCTTTTGATAATTCATGTTGTAATAATGCTTTAAATTCAGGAGGTTCATTTGATAAAACATTAGCGAACTTTGAAAGTATTTCGATACTACCACATTCACTACCAAATGATAAGTAATTTACAACTTTTAGTGAATTTAAAACTTTTATTGCACTAGAGGCAAAAGTTTCTGCACTTGATATACTACAAAGAATAGGTAATTCAATTACTAAATCAATTCCATTCTTTAAAGCCATTTCAGTTCGTTTCCATTTATCAATTAATGCACAATCTCCTCTTTGAACATAATTTCCACTCAAAATCAAAACAGTACGTTTAGCATTAACAAGTTCAATAGATTTATGCAATTGATATAAATGACCATTGTGGAAAGGGTTATATTCTCCAATTATGCCTAAGATAGATTCCAATTAACTAAAACCTCCTTTACTAAAAAAGATTAATGTTATAATATCATATAAATACTAAAAAAACAAGTTTTCAAAAAATGTTCTCAGGGAAATTTTATTTAAGAGTACAAATTTAATAAAGTATATGTTAAAATATAAATAATAAAAATAATTTACATTTTTGACTGTAAAAATAAAATTATATATGATCTAGGTAGAAAAAAGTAATATAAAATATATGTGGTGGTAATTGTGGAAAGAAAATACAAAATTACGTTAAAAAATACAATAAGTCATTTTAATACAATAAATAAGCATAGATGGATAGTCTTTAAATTATGCTGTAAAGCTGGAGTACCATGGAGAGGACTAATTCATGATTTATCAAAATATTCTGTGGAAGAATTTTGGGGTTCAGTAAAATATTATCAAGGAGGAAAGAAAAGTCCAATTCCAATACAAAAGGAAATAGAAGGTTTTTCTAAAGTATGGTTACATCATAGAGCAAGAAACAAACATCATTCTGCATATTGGTATGATGTTAAAGCACCAATAAAAATGCCAATAATTCCATATAAATATACAGTTGAAATGATTTGTGATAAACTTTCAGCCTCTATTGTGTATACAGGCAAAGAGTGGACTAATGAAACTGAACTAAATTATTGGAGAGATAAGGAACGTGAAGTAGAGCCAATTAATGAAAATATAAAAAAAGTTTTTGATGAAGTATTTTTACAAGTTAGTAAAGAAGGAATAAAAAGAACAATAACTTCAAAAAATTTAAAAAGGATATATAATAAATATTGTAAAACTAATTAAGAAAGTAACAGTTATTTTTGAAGGGAAATATAATATGGACTTACCAATTGAAATAAAAAGATATATAGAAAATGAATTAAACACAATAAGTAAAAACGAATTACAAAATAATGCAAAAAACATCAGTTTAAATTATAGAACAAATGAAGGGGAAGGAAAGAGACTATTAAAAAGTCAAAATGAGGCATTAGCATATGCCATTTCAAGAATGCCGGCAACATATGAAGCCGTGTACAATTCGCTAAAACATTCAATAGAAATTTATAATCCAAATATAAAAACTATGGCAGACATTGGAGCAGGAACTGGCGCAGGAGCGATAGCTGTAAACGAAATATTAGATATAGAAGAAATAGAATGTTTTGAAAGAGAAGATGCAATGAGAAAAATCGGTAAAAAGATTTTTGATAATTATTATAATATTTCAGAAAAATCTAATTGGAATAAATTTGATATATGTAAAGATGAAATTGCTAAAAAATATGATTTAGTTGTTGTATCATATATGTTAAATGAAATAAGTAACGATAAAAAAGATATAGTTGTAGAAAAATTATGGAGAATATGCAATAAAATGCTATTAATTGTAGAACCAGGAACAATGCAAGGTTATAATAATATAATTAATGCAAAGAAAAAACTAATAGAAAAGGGAGGAAAAATTGTAGCACCATGTATAAGTAATGAATGCAAATTACCAAAAAATGATTGGTGTAATTTTTCATGTAGAGTACAAAGAACCAAAATACATAAAGAATTGAAAGAAGGAAATGTGCCTTATGAAGATGAGAAATATATATACATTGCAGCAACTAAAGATGAGATTAATAATACAGACAAAAAAAGAATTTTAAGGCATCCAATGATATATAGTGGTTTTGTGAAACTAAAAGTGTGTGACGAAAATGAAATAAAAGAAATAACTATCACTAAAAAAGATAAAGAAAAATTTAAAGTTGCAAGAAAATCAATTGCAGGAGATTTAATATAATGACACAAAAAACTCTTTAAGATAATAAGATACTTAGAGGGAGTGAGTGTAATGAAATTAGGATTAGCATTATCTGGTGGTGGAATAAAAGGTGCAGCGCACATAGGAGTTCTAAAAGCATTTGAGGATGAAAATATAAAAATAGATTATATATCAGGAACATCATCTGGAAGTATTGTAGCAACATTATATGCAATAGGTTATAAACCAGAAGAAATTTATTCAATATTTAAAAATTATAGTAGACAAATTAATTACATAAGTATCTGGAATCTAGTTAAACTAATATATGGATTAATTCTAAAGAACGATATTATAATACAAGGATTAAATAATGGTAAGAAAATTGAAAAATTGATGAAAGGATTTTGTGGGAAGAAAGGAATAGAAAATATTAAAGACATAAAAATGCCATTAATAATACCAAGCGTAAGCCTACATAATGGTAAAAAATATATTTTTTCATCATATAAAACTAGAGGTTCATATGATGATGGAAAAAAATATATAACTAATATTGAAATTGAAAAAGCAGTAAGAGCAAGTTGTAGTTATCCAGGAGTATTTGAACCTATTAAATATGGAAAGGATGAATTAATAGATGGAGGGATAAAAGAAAATACACCATGGAAAGAACTAGAACTTATTGGAGCAGATAAGATAATTTGTGTAGTATTTGAGGAGTTTTTAAAAGATGATGACTATATAAATATAATAGAAGTATTAGAAAGAGCATTTGGTATACTTTCTCATGAGCTATCAAACTTTGAATTAGCAGGCGCAGAAGAATTATTAAAAATAAAGACAAAGCATATTTCTTTATTAGACTCAAGCAAAATTGATTTCTTATATGCAAAAGGATATAATGAGGCAAAAGAATTTATAAGAAAAGAAATTAAATAAAAGAGATTTATATAGCTTTTGTAAGGGCGCCATTTTAATTTCCACAATAAAAAATCTTGTATTTTATTATGTAAAATATTGTAGAAAAATGGCAAATATGGTATAATAGTATAGTAAGTTTATTTTTAAGGAGGAAATATAAATGGGATGGATTATATTAATAGTAATTATCATTGTTATTCTTTGTAGTTGTATTAGAATAGTTCCACAAGCAAAAAACTATGTAATAGAATTTTTAGGAAGCTATAAACAAACATGGAATAATGGATTACACTTTAAAATTCCACTAATAGAAAGAGTTGCAAATGTGGTATCAAAGAAGGAGCAAGTTGCAGACTTTCCACCACAACCAGTTATTACAAAAGATAATGTTACAATGCAAATAGATACAGTAGTATATTATACAATTTTTGATGCAAAGCTATTTACATATGGAGTTGAAAATCCAATAATGGCATTAGCAAACCTTACAGCAACTACATTACGTAATATAATAGGTGATTTGGAGTTAGATCAGACATTAACATCTAGAGACTTAATAAATAATAAAATGAGAGAAATTATAGACTTAGCAACAGATCCATGGGGTATTAGAGTTAATCGTATAGAACTAAAAAACATAATTCCACCAAAGGAAATTCAACAAGCAATGGAAAAACAAATGAAAGCAGAACGCGAAAAACGTCAAACATTACTAGAAGCGGAAGCACATAAAGAATCAGTAGTATCTCGAGCAGAAGGAGACAAACAAGCAAAAATATTAGCAGCAGAAGCAGAAAGAGATTCAGAAATAGCATTAGCAAAAGGAAAAGCAGAATCAATAAGACTTGTATATGAAGCCGAATCAGAAGGTATAGAAATGTTAAAAAGAGCGAATGCAGATGATGGAGTTTTAACATTAAAGAAATTAGATGCACTAAAAGCAATAAGCGATGGAAGAGCAACAAAAATATTTATGCCAACAGAACTTGCAAGTGCTGCAACAGGATTAGGACTAACAACAGAAATGTTAGGAATAGGAAATGCATTAGGAATAGACACAAGACCAAAATATCCACCAAAGCCAGAAGCACCAGATGAATGTTGTGATGACAAAAATGGAGTAACATCAGAAGTTGTAAAAAAGAGCAAAGAAATAGATAAAGACGTAACAGACAGAAAGAAACATTTATAAAAATATAAAAAACATCCTCAGACTAACTGAGGATGTTTTTGTTACATTTGTTGTTCACCAGGAATTAAATAATCAACTACTCCATATATTAAAGCACCTATTATAGCAGCTATCCAAGAAATTGAATAACCAGCTACAAAGAACTGAGTTAAATATAAAGTTACTGCTGCTAGAATAAATCCAACAAAACCTTTACCAAAAGGGCTTGCATGTAGCCCAGTAAATTTAACTATTAGATAGTCCATTATTGTTAAAACTACAGCTGCTATTGCTAAAGACCATATATTATTAATAGAGAAACCAGGTGTAAAAAATGCAGTAATTCCAAGAACTATAGCGGCAACAACTAATCTACCAACGATTTGCCATGCTGTACTTGCACCACTTTGAGTATTATTATCTACACGACTATTATCCATTTAGTTTACCTCCTAAAAAAATCAAATTCATAAAATGAGAAATAATTTTTCTCATTTATATATTATTGACATAAAAAAATTTTTTATGCAATTCAAAAAAGTTTTATAATAAAGAAAAGCAATAAAATAGAAAGATATGGAAAACATTTACAACTTTAAATTTTTATTATTATATTTTTTAAGCATAATTTAAGTTAGAATGGAAAAGATAATACAAAAATAAAATTTTTAAAGGAGAAAACATGTTAATAACATTTGTTAGATCAATAATACTATATATAATTATTTTAATTGTAATGAGATTAATGGGAAAACGAGAGATTGGTCAATTACAGCCATTTGAATTAGTAATAGCAATTATGATTGCAGACTTAGCATCAATTCCAATGACAGAAGCAGGAATCCCAATATGGAATGGAATTATTCCAATTTTGGCATTACTAATAATGCACTTAATAATATCTATGATAAATATGAAAAGCATAAGAATGAGAGAAATTGTATGTGGAAAACCGACAATACTTATATATAGAGGAAAGATAGATGAGAAAGCATTAAAAAAAGAGAGATTTACTATAAATGAATTAGAAGAAAGACTAAGAGGAAATAATATAAGTAATATTGGAGATGTAGAATATGCAATATTAGAAACCAGTGGACAATTAACAGTAATTCAAAAGCCAAATAAACGAAACACAATACCAGAAGACTTTAATATAATGCCAGACTATGAAGGAATATCTTATGATTTAGTAATAGATGGAGTAATAATGAGAGAAAATCTACAAAAAATAGGTAGAAATTATGAATGGCTAAGAAAATCAGTACAAAAATTTGGATTTAATCCAGAAGAAGCATTAATAGTAACATTAGATGGAAAAGGACAAATATTCTGCCAAAAGAAGGATAAAAAGTAAGGGAGGAAAAATGTTGAAATGAAAAGAGAAATAATAATTTGCTTTGTAATAATTATTGCAGTAGTAATATTAAATATAATAACAATTAACTATACAAAAGAAAGTGTACAAAGTCTAAAAGTTGAACTAAGTAGAATTAAAGAAGATATAGAGCAAGAAAAAGATATAAACTTAGTAAATGAAAAAATAACGAATTTAAAAAACAATTGGGAAGAAAGATATAAAAAATTAGCATATTATATAGAACATGATGAATTAGAAAAAGTACATTTATATATAGTAGGAATTGATAGTAATGTAAATTCAGATGAATATAGTCAAGCAATAGGGGAATTAGATAAGTGTGACTATATATTAGAACATATTGAAGATAAGTATAGTCTAAGTTTTAAAAATATATTTTAGATTAGAAACTAGGCATTAGAATATATAATAAGTGAATAGTACAAATATGCTTATCATATTTGTACTATTCACTATTGATTATTCACTGCAATTTTTATATTGCATATTTGGTTGGGCTGGCTAGATTCGAACTAGCGCATGCATGAGTCAAAGTCATGTGCCTTACCGCTTGGCTACAGCCCAATATAAATAAAACTTTATAAATGGGGTGGAAGATGGGATTCGAACCCATGGTCTCCAGTGCCACAAACTGGCGCGTTAACCAACTACGCTACATCCACCATTTTTTTTAACAGTGCATATATAATTTTAAACAATTTAATTGGATTTGTCAAGTCTTTTTCAAAAAAAAACGAAAAATGGGTAAGATAAAAAAATATATTCTAAACATTAACAAAATTTCAATAAATTTGTCGTAAATCTATTGACACCAAATACTTTTACGAATATAATACTTTTAAAGCACAACAGCAGGAGGAAAAACATATGGAGAGTACAACAAGATTTTTTTTAACAGATATAAATAATCTCAAAGATATAAGTGATGAACAATTAGTAAAATTCATAAAAGAGGATAATAATAAAGAGGCTCTAGAATTTTTATTAGATAAATATAAAGAACTAGTAAACATGAAAGTTGGTAAATACTTTATAATAGGAGCAGAAAGAGAAGACATGATTCAAGAAGGAATGATTGGGTTATATAAAGCTGTTCAAAATTTTGAATGTGAAAAACAATCATCTTTTAAGTCTTTTGCGAATATGTGTGTTGAACGTCAAATGATAACAGCAATAAAAACATCAAATAGGCAAAAGCATATGCCTCTTAATGGTTACTTATCATTAAACTCTTCAGCAGGAGAAGAAGATGAAGAAGGGAAAGACTTAATTGATATATTTAATGCAAATCTTATAGAAGATCCATTAGAAACAATAACTAAAAAAGAATATTATAAAGACATTGAAAACACAATAGATAAATCCCTTAGTGAATTTGAAAAACAAGTTTTGAAAGGCTTTATAAATGGACAAAGTTATGAACAGATTGCCACAAAGCTAGACACACAAGCAAAATCTGTTGATAATGCTATTCAAAGAATTAGGAAAAAAGCTATAAAAAATATTATAGATGTAGAGGAAAATGTATAACTCCTCTACAATTTATATGCTTGCATAGCTCAGTAGGTAGAGTGCAGCCTTGGTAAGGCTGAGGTCACGGGTTCAATTCCCGTTGCAAGCTCCAAAAGTATGAATTTAATAATTATCAATAAAAATAGTTAATGAGTAATAAGGAGAAATAAAAATGGCAAAAAAAGTAGTAATAATATTATCAATAATCGTAGCAATAATTATAATAGTAATAGGTTCAGCATTTGCATGGTACAATATAAGTTTAAACCCAGTAAATAAAGATGATATGACATCATATAATATAGAAATACCAATGGGGTCAGGTTCATCTACCATTGCAAAAAAACTAAAAAATGAAGGACTAATAAAAAACGAATTAGCATTTAAAATATATGTAAAACTAAATAAAATATCTAACTTTCAAGCAGGTACATATGATTTGACAAAAAACTTATCAGTAAAAGAAATTGCAGAAATCTTGCAAACAGGTAAAGTTCATGGAAAAGACTCTATATCAATAACATTTGTAGAAGGAAAAAACATGAGATGGGTTGCAAATAAAATTGCAGAAAACACAAATAATAGTGAAGAAGATGTATATTCGTTATTAGAAAATGAAGAATATATAAATTCATTAATTGAAAAATACTGGTTTTTAACAGATGATATAAAAAATGAAGACATATACTATCCTTTAGAAGGATATTTGTTTCCAGATACATATGAATTTGAAAATAAAGATATAAAAGTAGAAAAAATATTTGAGACATTATTAAATCAAATGGATAAAAAAATAAGTACATATAAAGAAGATATAGAGAAATCAAAATATTCAATACATAAAATTTTATCTGTCGCTGCAATAATTGAAAATGAAGCAGTATTTGATAAAGACAGAAAAGATATTGCTGGTGTAATCTATAATAGATTAAAAGAAAATATGGCAATTCAAAGTGATGTAACAACATATTATGCATTTAAGATAGAAATGGGAAGTAGAGATTTATACTCATCAGAAATAAACAAATATAATCCATATAATACTAGAGGACCAAATATGACAGGAAAATTGCCAGTTGGACCAATCTCAATGGTAAGTATAGCATCAATAGAAGCAGCAATTAACCCAAATGAGAATAATTATATATATTTTGTAGCAGACAAAAATGGAAAAGTATATTTTACAAGAACTTATGATGAACATTTAGAAAAAGTAAATGAACTAAAGAACTCAGGACTATGGATACAATTTTAGATTGGAACTTAGAGTCTAGAAAATTAGATTTAAATGTAGGGGCACGTTGCAACGTGCCCACATTGAATTTTTGCACATCAATTTGGTATGCATATTGATTTTTATAAATAAATATTATAAAATAATATACATAAAACAAAGAAAGGGCTGAAATAGCATGAATGAATATAGAACAAAAAATTGTGAAGAACTAAGAAAAGAAAATATAGGGCAAGAAGTAAAATTAGCAGGATGGATTCAAAAAATAAGAAATCTAGGTGGAATGATTTTTATAGATTTAAGAGATGAAGATGGAATTACACAAATAGTAATAAATGATGAGAAAATGCAAGAAATAGCAAAAGAATATACAACAGAAAGCTGTATAAGTATAGAAGGAAAAGTAGTAGAAAGAACAAGCAAAAATCCTAAAATGTCAACAGGAGATATAGAAATAGTTGCAAGCAAAATAGAAGTTTTAGGAAAATGCAAAAATATATTGCCATTTGAAATTAATACAGAACAAGAAGTAAGAGAAGACTTAAGATTAGAATATAGATTTTTAGACTTAAGAAATGAAAAACTACATAAAAGCATTTTATTACGTTCTAAAGTTTTAAAAGAACTAAGAGATAAAATGGACGAAATGGGATTTTATGAAATTCAAACTCCAATTTTAGCAAACTCATCACCAGAAGGAGCAAGAGACTATTTAGTACCAAGTAGATTAAATCCAGGAGAGTTCTACGCATTACCACAAGCACCTCAACAATTCAAGCAATTATTAATGGTATCTGGATTCAATAAATACTTTCAAATAGCACCATGTTTTAGAGATGAGGACCCACGTGCAGATAGAGCACCAGGAGAATTTTATCAATTAGACTTTGAAATGGCATTTGCAACACAAGAAGATGTATTTAATGTAATAGAAGAATTAATACCTCATGTATTTAAAAAATTTACAGATTGGAAAGTTGACGAAGGACACTTTTTAAGAATACCATATAGAGAAGCAATGGAAAAATATGGTATAGATAAACCAGATCTAAGAAATCCATTAATAATTCAAGATGTAACAAAATTATTTGAAGGTACAGAATTTAATGCATTTAAAGATAAAACAGTAAAAGTAATAGTAGTTCCAAATGGTGCAGAACAAGGTAGAAAATTCTTTGATAAAATGACTGAATTTGCAGTAGAAGAATGTGGAGCAAAGGGACTTGCTTGGACAAAAATAGATAATGAAGGATTAGTTCAAGGAGGAATAGCAAAATTTATTACAGAAGATATAAAAGAAAAATTACAAAAAGAATATGGAGCAGAAAACAATTCAAGTATGTTCTTCATAGCAGATGAATTTAAAATAGCTCAAAAAATAGCTGGACTTGTAAGAATAGAACTTGGAAATAAATTAGATTTAATAGAAAAAGGTGTTTACAAGTGTTGCTTTATAGTAGATTTTCCAATGTACGAATTATCAGATGAAGGAACTATAGACTTTAATCATAACCCATTCTCAATGCCACAAGGTGGAATGGAAGCATTAGAAAATAAAGAGCCATTAGAAATATTAGCATATCAATATGATTTAGTTGTAAATGGATATGAAATGATGTCAGGGGCAGTAAGAAATCATAATCCAGAAATAATGGTAAAAGCATTTGAAATAGCAGGATATAACGAAGAAGACGTAAAAACAAGATTTGGAGCTCTATACAATGCATTTCAATATGGAACGCCACCACATGCAGGAGCTGCACCAGGAGTTGATAGAATGATAATGCTTATAGCAGATTCACAAAATATAAGAGAAGTAATAGCATTCCCTAAAAATAAAAAAGCAAGAGATTTATTAATGAGAGCACCATCAAAAGTAGATGAAAAACAATTAAAAGATGTACATATAAAATTAGATTTAGATGACTAAAATCTATATTATAGGTAAAAAATAGCAATATATGTGATATGGTTGTAGCAAAAGAGGTATAAGAAAGTGATAGAAGAAGAAAAAATAAAAAGAGCAAAAGAAAAAAACAGAAAAATATTTCCTATATATAAAATGTTTTCATGGGACTTATTGTTTTATTATTCAATAAGTTTCCTATTTTTAAGTCAGGCAAAAGGACTAAGTGCATCAGATATATTTTTAGGTGATGCATTTTATGCCATTTTTAAGATAATATTTCAGCCATTTGCTCCAGTAGTAATTAATTTCCTCGGAAAAAGAAAATCAACTATACTAGGAAATATTTTAGTTTCTACTAGCATTATACTTGTGATATTATTAGAAGGAAGTGTTAAAAATCTTATAATATCAAATTTATTTATGGCAATAGGATTTATAATTAAAAATATATGTGAAGCATGTATACTTAGAGAAAATATAGAAGATGAAGAAAATAAAAATTCAATTTTTTCCAAAATAGATAGTAAAGGATCTGTGTATTATTATATTTTTGATGCTATATCTTCAGCAACTACAGGATTTCTATTTGTAGTAAATCCATATATTCCAATGTATTTATGTTTTGCTTTTTTAATAATAGCTATATTAATATCTTTTAAATTTGAAGATTATGAATTAAAAAAGAAAAAAACTAAAATAGAACCTCCAATTGAGATTTTAACGAAAAATATAAGTTTAGCAAAAAAGGAATATAAATTTATATTAAAATCTAAAAGATTACATGCTTTGTTATTATTTATGTGCTTATTTAATGGAATATTATATATACGTTCAACTATTTCTAGTAGTATATTTGTAGATATTGGTATACCAAATGAATATTTTGGAATAATTGGAGCGCTACTTGCGATATCTTCAACAATAGCAACATCTAAGCAAAATTTTATACATAAAAAATTAAGAAATAAAGTACTTACATTTTTTTCAATAGGATATTGTATAGCTTATATAATGATTGGTATAATGGCAATTCTAAAAATAAATTATATTTTAACTGTAATAATTGTATTATTAATGATGATACTTCAAAAAGCTATAAGAGGTCCATATAATACATTAATAAAGAGATATTTAAATAGTTTTTCAAATCAAAATATATCTGTAAAAATATATTCAAGTGCTAATTTAATGGAAGATTTAGGAGCAATGATAACTTCATTTATGGTATCAATATTATTAAAAAATATAGCAATATCATATGCAAGCTTAATAGTTGGAATAGTATCATTAATTTTATTTATAATAGTATTAGATTATATGAAAACAAGAATCGGATTAAAGCCCGAAGAATATAGAAAGGAAGATATTGAGTTTAATCCTAAAGAAAAGAGAGAAGTAAATGTTGTGCAAATAGATGTTGGACTAGATGAAAGAGGAAAAACTAATGTTAGAATATATTAAATAGGCACATAGATTGTGCCTATAAAATAATTTTGGAAAAAATATTCTCTATTTGTTATATTTAGAACTATTATATGTACTTTTACAATAAGTAAACTTATCAGACTTACGTAATTTGAACAATTCTGCAAATAAAATTAGTAATAAATAAACAAAAATAAAAACAATAATTTTAATCATTACAATTAATTTTCTGCTAGTCAAATAATAATCAAAAGTGTCAAAAGCAAATTTAATTATAAGTATTAAAAGCAAAGGCAAAATCACACAAAAAACATAATCAAAATGAAAATGAGTCTCTTTATATAATTGATATAGACTAACACAAAAATTAAAAATTTCACTAGTATATAAAATCAAAATATAACCATAAATACCATAAATAGGAATAAAAGAATATATTAAAGTAATTGTAATAAACAAATCAGCTATATTGCAATACATAACTTCAACTTGACGGTCAAGACCTTTTAACATGGAATCAATAATAGTATCTAAATACATAAAAATTATAATAGGGCATAAGAGCACTACAAATTCCACAGTTTCTAAATTATGATAAACAATGGTACAAATTTCCTCAGTAAAAGTAAGAAAAATGCCAATCATACAAATAGAAAATACAGAAGCAATTTTAAAAATAAAACAAATAATTCTATTCATTGTAGAATAATTATTATTGAGTTTAAAATTAGCAAACTCAGGAATTAATAACCCTGCAAAAGAATTTATAAAAACGCTTGGAAACATAAGGAGTGGAAAAGTCATACCATTAATTAAACCATATTGAGAAAATGCAAGGTCAAAAGAATGAGTAAATTTTTCCAAACGTATAGGTATTAAAGACTGCTTTAAAGTAGAAAGGCCAGAACGTATAATAGATGTAACAGCCACTGGTAAAGAAATTTTTAAAATCTTCGATAAATAATTATTATTTCTCATATTTGTAGTACATAGCTTCTTTTTATCAATATAATAAAGAATGTAAGAAAATAAAAATTCAAAAATACTAGCAATAGTACTAGAAAGTACTAAAAATGAGCATACTAAATCTATATTATTAGCAGGAAAAACATATATAAATAAACAAGTAAGTCCAACTCTAATAAATAAACTAGAAGTTCTTATAAAAGAACTCTTTGATACTTTTCTAACACCAGAAAAATATCCAGAAAGAGAAGTTGTAATAGAAACAAAAGGAAGACTTACAGCCAATATATATAAGGGTTTTGTAGATATTTTATTCATTAACAAATTAGATACTAAAAAAGGGGTACACAAAAATAATATAATAGCTGCTAATACACCAAAAAAAAGGCTATAAAAAATGCATTTTCTCATAGCAATAGTAACACCACAAGAGCTGTTTGTATCAACCTCTTCAGCAACGATACGTGTTGCAGCAAGGCTTATACCAGCATTAGCAATAGTAGTTGCAAAAAGATATATAGACATTATAAGTTCAAAAAGACCAGAACCTTCACTTCCAATCTTATTTGCAACATATACACTAAAAAACATATCAATAGCTCTAATTAAAATTGAAGTTACTGTCAAAATAACTGTATTAAATAAAAAAAGTTTAAAACGATTCATACCAATATTTATATTAATATAAAACGTAAAATATGAAATGCAATAAGAAAAAATTACCAATAAAAAAATTAAAAAAAATATTGCTTAAAATAATATAAGGTGTTATAATATTAATTAAGTAAAGAGAATAAAAAATCCCTGCGTAGTGCGTTTATGAGACAGAAATTTTAGAACCTACAAAGTAATGGATACGGGAGTCGAGCTCTTGATATGGCGTGTATGCTTGCCTAGAAATAAAATTTGTAAGAAACCCATGAATATCAAGGTAGACACCCACCTGTAAATATACAGGTCCATAAAATTTCTTCACAATACGGCTAATGTGGGGAAAATTTTTTTGAAAAAATTAAAAAAAATGTAGAAATTTGTTTACATTTTTAATAAGTTAATATACAATAATAATAATTAGAACATAAGATATTTAGTGGAGGTTATTTATGAAGATACTAATGCTTACGTGGGAATACCCACCAAGAATTGTAGGAGGTATTGCAAAAGTTGTATATGATTTATCAAAAAGGTTAATAAAAGATGGTCATGAAGTTACAGTTGTAACATACAAAGAAGGAGAAGCTCCTTACTATGAAAATGATAAAGGTGTAGAAGTATATAGAGTAGACAATTATATGATAAATCCTAATAATTTCATAGATTGGATAATGCAATTAAACTTTAATTTAATAGCTAAAGCTAGTGAAATAATGAATAAAAAAGGAAAATTTGATGTTATACATGCACATGACTGGCTAGTTGCAAATGCTGCAAAAACACTAAAAACATCATATAATATTCCAATAGTAGCAACAATACATGCAACAGAATCAGGCAGAAATGGAGGAATAAGAGACGAGCAACAAAGATATATAAACGATACAGAATGGATGTTAACCTATGAAGCATCTGAAGTAATAGTAAATAGTAACTATATGAAAAATGAAGTTCAAAGATTATTTGGATTACCATTTGAAAAAATAAATGTTATACCAAATGGAATAAACCTAAATATCTATAATGGGATAGAGAGAAACTATGAATTTAGAAGGAAATATGCAAGAGACAATGAAAAAATAATTATGTGTGCAGGAAGGTTGGTATATGAAAAAGGATTCCAATATTTAATAGACGCAGCACCCAAAATTTTAAATGGATATCATGATGCAAAATTTATTGTAGCAGGAAAAGGTGGAATGTTAAATGAGCTAAAAGCAAAGGCAAATTACTTAGGAATATCAGACAAAGTATACTTTACAGGGCAATTAACACCAAAAGAATTATATACAATGTATAGATGTGCAGATATAGCAGTATTTCCAAGTACTTATGAGCCATTTGGATTAGTAGCTATAGAAGGAATGTATGCAGGAACACCAATAGTAGTTTCAGACATTGGAGGCTTAAATGAAATAGTTGAACATGGGGTAACAGGAATGAAAAGTTATGCAGGAAATCCTAATTCAATAGCGGACTCAATATTAACACTATTATTTGATTATCAGTTAGCATATAACATAGCAAAAAACGGTAAAGCCAAAGTAAAAGAAACATACAATTGGACAAAAATTGCACAAGATACGCATTTTATATATCAAAAATCAATCTGTGAAACAATGGCAGAGAAACAAGCAAGAGAAATAGAACAAGAACGTGCAAAGAAAACAAAAAAATTAAGACAATCAAATTTGATAAACTTTATAAAGCAAGAAACTTATGCATAGGTACAAAATTTGATTTAGGAAACTGGGAGAAAAGAGTAAAAAATATCAAAATAAGAAAATTTATTTTCTTATTTTGATATTTTTGCGAATGAGACATGGAAAATTTTAAGGAGGGTAGATATGAATATATATGATACAGTCAATCAATTAGCAAAAGAAATAAAAGAATCAAAAGAATATATAGAGTACAAACAAATGAAAGAGCAGATAAAAGATAACCCTGAACTAAAAGAAAAACTAGACAATTTTGAAAGAGCAAGATATGAAACTCAAATAGCAACAATGCAAGGAAAAGAACCTAACCAAGAACAAGTAGAAACTTTGCAGAGAATATATTTAGAATTAATTCAAAATGATATAACAAAAATATATTTAGATGTAGAACTAAAATTTAATACAATGTTATCAGATATAAATAAGATATTAGGAGAAGCGGTACAGGATTTGATTTAATAGCGATATTACTTTTTAGAAAGGAATTAGTATGAATAAAAGTTGGCAGTATTATGAAACAAATAACGAATTAACAGAACAAATTTCTAATAAATTTAATATAAATAAATTACTGGCTCAAATATTAATAAATAAAGGAATAACAGAAGAAAAGGAAATAGAGATATTTCTTAATCCAAAAAGAGATAATTTCTATGACCCATTTTTAATGCCTGACATGGAAAAAGCCATAAATAGAATAATAAAAGCAATACAAAGTAAAGAAAAGATATTAATTTATGGAGATTATGATGTAGATGGTATAACTAGTACAACAGTATTAAAAAAATTCCTAGAAGAAAGAGGAGCAAATCCAGAATATCACATTCCTAATAGATTAAAAGAGGGATATGGGTTAAATAAACAAGCGATAGAAGAAATAGCAAAAAACGGTACACAATTAATGATCACGGTTGATTGTGGAATTTCAGCAGTAGAAGAAACTGAATTTGCGAAATCATTAGGAATAGAAACAATAATTACAGACCATCATGAACCAGGAGACATTTTACCAAATGCATATGCAATAATAGATGCAAAAATCAAAGCAAATAAATACCCATTTAATCAATTAGCGGGAGTTGGAGTTGTATTTAAAGTAATACAAGCAATAAGTATAAAATTAGGATTAGAAGAAAAAGAATATTTGAAATATCTAGATTTAGTATGTCTAGGAACAATATCAGACATAGTACCATTAGTAGATGAAAATAGAGTTATAGCTAAACTAGGATTAAAATTAGTTAATGTAACTAAAAACCTAGGATTAAAAACATTACTAATATCATCTGGATATAAAATTGCAGACTCAAACACAATTTCATTTGGAATAGCTCCAAGAATAAATGCATGTGGAAGAATGGGATTTGCAGAACAAGCACTACAATTATTATTATCAAACGAAAACGAAAAAGTAATAGAATTAGCTAGAAAATTAAACGAGTATAATAAAGAAAGGCAAGAAAAGGAAAAAGAGATATTTGAAGAAGCAATGAAGCAAATAGACAAAGAAGAAACAAATCCTGCAATAATTCTAGCTGGTAATGGATGGCATCATGGAGTAACAGGGATAGTATCATCTAAAATTACAGAAATATATTTTAAGCCAAGTATATTAATAGGATTTGAGGGAGAAGAAGGAAAGGGGTCAGGTAGAAGCATTCCAGGAATTGATTTGCATGAAGCAATATTAAAATGTAATAATAAACTAGAAAAATTTGGTGGACATGCTATGGCAATAGGGTTAAGTATACAAAGAAAAAACTTTGAAAACTTTAAAATAGAACTAAATGAATATTTGAGAAAAAAAGACATAAATCAAATAAAACAAATTATAATGATTGATGCAATTGCTAATTTAAAAGATATAACTTTAGAAACTGTAGAAGAACTAAAACTATTAGAACCATTTGGAGAAGTAAATAGAATGCCAATTTTCTGTATTAAAAACTTAAGAATAGAATCAATAAGAGCACTAACAGAAGGGAAGCATTTAAAAATAAATTTAAGAGATGATAATATGTTAATTAATGCTATAGGATTTAATATGGGAGAAAAGAGTACAGAATATAAAATAGGAGACAAAGTAGACGTAGTTGGAGCATTAGAAATAAATGAATACAACGGCATGAAAAGTATACAACTAAATTTAAAAGACATTATGAAATCACTAATACAATAAAAATAACATATATATAAATAAAAAAAGGAAATAATTAAAATATGAAAAAGAAATATTTAAGAAACTTAATATTGTTTATGCTAATAATCTTATTAACATTTTATATTATCCTAAAAGATCAAAGCATATCAAAAATAATCGAGGTATTATCTAGTATAGACTTAAAATATATATTAATAGCAATAATATGTATGTTAATATACCTTATATGTGAAGCAATAAATATTGGAAGAACTCTAAAAGTATTAGGGGAAAAATCAACATTTTATAGAAATGTAAAATATGCAATGATAGGTTTCTTCTTTAGTTCTGTAACACCAGCTGCAAGTGGAGGGCAACCAATGCAAATCTATTATATGAACAAAGACAAAATATCAGTTGCAAATTCTACATTATCACTTTTAATAAATTTAACAAGTATGCAAATAGTTACAATATCTATAGCGATAATTAGTTTATTTTTTAATTATGAATATATGAATTCAATATTAATAGGACTTTTTGCACTAGGGATTTTCCTTAATTCTACAGCCTTAGGATTATTATTAGTATCAGTATTTTCAAAAAGAATGACAAAAGGGTTAATAAATGTAGCAATAAAAATATTAGAATTCTTTAAAATAAAAAATATAGAAGAAAAAAAGAACAAGCTAGAAAACGAATTAAATAAATATCAATCAAGTGCAACATATATAAAATCTAATATAAAAGTAATTATAAAGACACTAATAACTACATACATTCAATTTTTAATATATTATAGTATATCATATTGGGTATATCGTTCATTTGGACTAAAAGAATATAATATTTTGCAAATAATATCCATGCAATCAGTTCTATTTGCTACAGTATCTGGAATACCATCACCAGGAGCGGTAGGAGTTAGTGAAGGTGGATTTTTGGAAATTTTCAGGAATGTATACTCTGAGAATATACTGCATGAAGCAATGTTATTAAATAGAGGTGTAAACTTTTACTTATTTGTAATAATAAGCTCAATTATAGTAATGCTATACACAGTAAAAGATAAAAAAGAAGAAAAACTAACTGATAAATAAATGTAGGGGCACGTGTAACGTGCCCTATCTTATATACTAGGAAAGTTCTATAAATAGGTATAGATTTAACAATAGATTAATAAACTTTCCTAGTATATAAAAGGCTATAATCGCTACTGCCTTTAAGATTTCCTCATTTACATTCGGAAACTTAAATCGGCAAAAGAAAAGGTGGCAAAGCCACTTTTCTTGTATATCTTAAAATAGAAAATATAAAACTATCAACACTTTTCCAAAGAAGGAATATTGAATAAAAGTATATTAAAAAAGGTAACATAAATATTTCACGTATGAGGCTCTGCATGGCAATTTTCAAAGAATTGACATTTTATGTAAAATGAACTATAATAATAGTAATGGGTCTGGTAAGCCCTTTAATATAAATGAGTAGTTTGAGATAAGAGCTACTCAAAAAACGGTCAAAAAATTTTTTTTATATGATAAGGAGGAAAAAGTATGAGTAAAATGAGTCGAAAAGCAAACAAGTTGCGGAAACAGAGCTGGGACAACAAGAGACAAAATAAAATGGTGATGAATATATTTGGTCACGTTTGTATAGTGTTATTAGCAATAATAATAGCATTAATAGTATTCTGTTGTCACCGAAAAGAGGAGGTACAGCCTACAGAGACAGACACTGCTACTGCCGAGACAGATTCCGAAATGTCCTCTTTGGAGGAAACAGAAGAGGAGTCATCAGCGGAGGAAAGCGAGACATCTGAACCTGTATCTGAAACAGAGTCAGAGACAGAGACAGTGTCAGAAACTGAAACCTCTGAGACAACAGAAGAGAGCAGAACGGAAAAGGCGAGCTCTTCTGCAAGCTCAACAGCAATAGCAAAACCTCAAAAGAAACCAACATCACAGACGAAGAAACCTATTAAGGTAACGGTTACAATAAAAAATATAATTAGCCTATATGGAGATGAGTTCAAGGCACTCGATTATGAGATTTCTGCAGGTAATGTTATGAAATCCGAATTGTCAAAGTATATAACTTTGACGAAACAGGCTGGAAAGACTGTTGGGCAGTACTGGATAACGGGGAGCTGCACTAATCCTATGTTTGATGTTACGTTTATACCTGGAATATATACAATTAATCTCAGGGATGTTACCATACAAGCAGAGAATAAGGAATCTTATGTAGGCGAAAACTTAAAAGATCTGACTTATACTGTATCAAGAGGAAGCATTGTAAATGGTGATGAGGTAGTGAAGTTGTATATCGATGGTGATCCAACAAAAGTTGGAATATACGATATAAAAGATAAGTGGAAAAATCCCAACTATAATCTTACAGTTAAGGTTGGGAAATACACTGTCAAGAAAAAGTCTTCATCATCAGGTTCAGAAGAAACACAGACAAAGCCAATTAACGTAGCCATTAAGATTTTGGATAAATCAAGTTACTATGGCAATACTATAGTAGACCCTGACTTTTCCATTACTAAGGGTAATGTAAAAAAGTCAGAACTGTCAAAGTACATTACTTTGAAAAAAGAAGATGGTAACAATGTAGGAAGTTATAGCATTACTGCAAAGTGCAAAGACACGGGTGGCAAGTATAAGATAACGGTCGAGAATGGTACTTATACAATAAAAGCTCGGAAATTATCGATAGAAGTTGATAATAAAGAGTCGTTTGTAGGTGATGGACTGGAAACACTTACGTATACTGTCAAAAGCGGTAGTGTAGTAGCAGGTGACGAGGTTATAGAGTTTTCCACCAATGCTGATCCATCGAAGGCAGGAACTTACGATATCACAGCTAAAAGTAAAAACTCCAATTACGATGTAAAAATTTCTAATAAGGGAGTTTACACCGTAAAGGAGCGTCCCAGAAAAAAAGCTATAGTGCAAATTTTGCATTGTAGCAGTGTCTATGGTGAACCTATTAGTGATTACAAACAGTTTACAATAAGTGGTGACATAACAATGGAAGAAATGATTCAATTTCTTTCTATCACAAAGGAAGATGGTTCTAATGTTGGAGATTATCCTCTTAATGGAACCTGTAGCAACCCTGAATGGGATGTAACTGTTCTTGGAGCAACATATACAATTACTTCAAGACCATTATCAGTCAAAGCTGAAGACGTGTTAATATATCAGGGAGAGGCTATTCCAAATGAATTACCTTATACGATAACTAGTGGAAGCATAGTTGCAGGCGACTCACCGATATCTGTTACAACACAAGCAGATCCAAATAATATTGGGGAATATCCAATTGTTGTAATACCAAAGAACTCCAACTATGACATTCAGGTTGAGAATGCCATATTGAGAGTTAAGGCAAAACCTCAGCCTCCAAAAGATGAGGAGGAAGAGGTAGAGGGAGACAAATCATCGTCTTCTCCTTCTGAGACAGAAGAGGGACCAAAAGAAGAAGAGGTAAAACCAAGTCAACCTACACCTTCTTCACCAGTAGATGGTCCAAGCGATGCTGAGGAGGATGTAGAGCCTAATAAGCCTACACCTTCTGCCCCGAAGGAGTCAGAGCTAGCAGATGATGAAAGCGAAGTGGTGTTACCAACCACCGCTACGCCATGAAAAATAACGTCCTCCTAGCACTTTTAGGAAGACTTAACATATATAAAATGAAACAAAGACCGTTGGCCTCCGAGAACTATAGTTTCTCGGGGGTTTTAATATATAAATTGGGGGTTGTAGGGGTCATTTTATTATATAAAATCAATGATGAATAATATCGTAGGGGCACATTGCATGTGCCCAATTGCAGAAATTTAGGTTTGTGTTTATTATA
>CAOKMR010000013.1 GCA_948469815.1 uncultured Clostridiaceae bacterium
TTAAAGATTTTTAAATTTTTAATAAAAAACGTGCAATTAATATTGCAATTTTCAATATATATGATTAATCAAAATTATCTTGACATTACATAAAAACTAATTTAAAATAGAATATGTAAGTAAACTGAATAGTCGCGTATAGCACGGTCGAAAGGCAGCGTACGAGGAAAGTCCGGGCCTCTAAAGAGCAGGGTGCTGGATAACGTCCAGTGAGGGAAACCTTAAGGAAAGTGCAACAGAAAATAACCGCCATACTTAGTATGGTAAGGGTGAAAAGGTAGGGTAAGAGCCTACCGCAACTGTGGTGACATAGTTGGTCAATGTAAACCCCACCTGAGGCAAGACCGAGACTAGGAGGATAAGATTGCTCTTTTCGTCTCCTTAATTTGGTCGCTTGAGACCTATAGTAATATAGGTAGTAGATAAATGACTATTCTAGACAGAACCCGGCTTATAGGTTTACTTATATTTTAAGTATAGAAATATTATATCTCGTTGTAGGGGCACATTGCATGTGCCCTTTACAAAATTTATGTAAAAATCATGTGTTACTTTTATATAGACTTATGTTTGTGCCTTAGAAAGGAATGAGATTAAAAATGAACAAAATTCTTATTATAGAAGATGATTTCAATATAAGAAATATGGTAAATGATTTATTAATAGCAAATCAATATATTACTGTACTAGCAAGTGGAGGCAAAGAGGCATTAGATTTACATACGAAATCAATAGACTTAATACTATTAGATTTAATGTTACCACAAATACATGGAAAAGATTTAATAAAAAAATTAAAAGAAATACATGATTGCCCAATACTAATTGTAAGTGCAATAACTGATGTAGAAATGAAAGTAAATGTATTTGATTTAGGAGCGGATGATTACATTACAAAACCATTTCAAGGAAAGGAGTTATTAGCTAGGATAAAATTAGCATTACGACATAACGGAAAAGAAAAAATTATAAAATACAAAGACATTAAATTGGACACTGAAAAATATTCAGCAATTTGTAATGAAAAAAACTTAGAATTAACTAAAACAGAATTTGAAATATTAAATTTATTAATTTTAAACAAAGGACAAATAGTAACAAAATCTATTTTATTTGATGAAATTTGGAATACAAAGGACTCAGCAGACGAAAATACATTAAATGTCCATATAAGTAAACTTAGAAATAAATTAAAAATTGCAAATAATTTAGAAGAATATATAGAAACAATTTGGAAAATTGGATATAAATTAAAATAGATTTATTAGAATTAAGAGTTTTTTAAGAAATAAATAATATAATTCCAAACAAAGGGAGGAATTATAAATGAATGAAATTATACTAAAAACAAATAATTTAACAAAAAAATACAAAGAATTCATAGCACTAGACAATGTTAATCTTAGTATTTCCAAAGGTGATATATATGGATTAATTGGAAGAAATGGTGCTGGAAAAACAACATTAATGAAAATAATTACAACACTATCAAACAAAACTGCTGGAGAATTTGAACTGTTCGGAAAAAAAGACAATAATTTAACAGAAACAAAGAGAAGAATAGGTTGTTTAATAGAAAATCCTGCATTTTTCCCAAATTTATCAGCAGTAAATAATTTAAAATACTATGCTATACAAAAGGGAATTGTAGATAACAAACAAATTGATGAAGCAATAGAATTAGTAGGACTAAGTGAAGCAAAAAACAAAAAATTCAAAACATATTCTTTAGGAATGAAACAACGTTTAGGAATTGCATTTGCAATATTAGATAACCCAGACTTTATTATATTAGACGAACCAATTAATGGACTTGATCCAATAGGAATTAGTGAATTAAGAGATTTATTTAAAAAACTAAACTTAGAAAAGAATATAACTATTTTAATATCAAGTCACATATTAAATGAATTATATCAAGTATCAAATAAATTCTGTATTATAGAGAAAGGAAAAGTAATAAAAGAAATTACGAAAGAACAGTTAGATGAAGAATGTAGTAAATGTATTGTAATAAAAACTAACGAAACATCAAAAGTAGCTGTAATATTAGAAGAACAACTAAAAACAAAGAATTATAAAATAATAGATAATACAGAAATCCGACTATATGATTATTTAGAAAATAGTAGTAAAGTAAACAAAACATTAATAAAAAATGATATTGATATCATAAGTCTTTATGAATCAGGAATTACTTTAGAGGACTATTTTAAAACTATCATAAAGGAGGGAAAATAAAATGTTAAATATAATAAAATCAGATTTATATAGAATATTTAGAGGGAAAGGAATATACATAGCAATAATATTAATGTTTATTATAATTGGGGTAAGTGTATTTTTAATGAGTCCAGGATATATAGGAACTACTGTTATGATAGATGAAGACACAAATCAGGGAATGACACCAGAATACTTAGAACTTATGGAAAAAGTGAGTAAAGCTAATAACATATTAGATATCAGAGAGATTATGAAGGAGCATGCAGAATTTGATTTAGATAAACAAATTATTGGAGCAAATACCAATCTGTACTACCTATTTATTGTAGTAGTATTTATTGTAATATGTGTTGACTTATCTGACAGTACTGCTAAAAACACTCTTTCATCAGCAATATCTAGGGAAAAATATTATATAGCTAAAGTCTGTACTGTAATGATTATTGGAGTTTTCATGACATTGTTAAACAATTATGGAATATATTTTTTAAATATAATTTTTAATGGTAAATCATTCTCATCAGACTTTATAGAATTTACAAAATATACTATAATACAAATTCCAATAATACTAGGAATGTTAAGCATATTAATAGGTATAGCGTTTATAACAAAGAAAAAAGCGTTATTTAATGGTTTAACTATACCACTATTAATGATAATACAACTAATACTACAAGGAGCTATTACTATATTTCATTTAGAACAAACAATTATGACAGATTGGGAATTACAATATATGATTAGTAACCTTGCAAATAACCCATCAACTGAATATATAATAAAAGCAAGTTTACTAGCAATTTTTTATGTAATAATATTTAATTTATTAGGATATTATTCTTTTAAGAAATCAGAAATAAAATAAAGATAGGAGAGAAATAGTATGATATTTATTATTTGTTTATTAATAGTTATAATTTTAATGCTATTTCTCTATATTTTTATATTAAAAAAAGAAATAAAAAGAATAGCAAGTAGAGTAGGAAATGTTAGGAGTGAAGACTCTAATGCTTTAATAAATAAAGAACTAGAAGAAAAAAATCTTGTGATTTTAATAAAAGAAATAAATAACACAATTAGTGATATAAACAAAAAAGAAATTAATATGAATATAAAAACTGAGGAATTGAAAAAAATGATAACAAATACAGCACATGATCTAAGAACACCATTAACTTCAGCAATAGGATATATAGAATTAATACAGGATAATGATATTGCAGAAGAAAAAAAAGAAAAATATATACAGATAATATTGGAAAGATTACAAAAGTTATCATATTTAATAACGAACCTTTTTGAATTTTCAAAAATGATTTCGAACGATAATAAAATAGAAATGAAAGAAGAAAATTTAATAGAAATTATAGAAGGATGTATTGCAAACTTTTATGATGATTTCATAAAAGAAAATAGACAAATAAATTTTAAGCATAAAAACAGTAAAGTAGAAATAATAACGAACAAGTCATTACTAGCTAGGGCTTTCGATAATATGATAATAAATGCTTATAAACATAGTAAAAGTAATTTAGATATAGAAATTTTTGAAGAAAATGGGGAAGTAATGATTAAATTTATAAATAAATTAGAAGATAATAATTTAGATATAAATTTAATATTTGAAAAATTCTATACAACAGATATTTCAAGAACAAATGGAAATACAGGATTAGGTCTTGCAATAGCAAAAGAATTCATAAAATTAACAAATGGAAATATATCTGCAATAAAAGAAGATGGACTATTAAAAATGATAGTTACTTTTACAAATATTAATTAAGTTTATATTAAAATGTATAGATTTTTTTAATAAAGTATGTTAGAATAATTTATATAAAAATGCTACTGTAGCTCAGTTGGTAGAGCAACGGATTCGTAACCCGTAGGTCAGGAGTTCGATTCTCCTTAGTAGCTCCACCCAAGTAAAATCGTCGCACCAGATGAAAACATTGATAAATCAACTGTAAAAGGTTGATTTTTTTAATGCCTTTTTATTGAAAAAGAAAGGATGGTGTGATATGATTAGTATCGTTAAGAAGAAAAACAAGATTAAAAGAGAATTGCTCTCTAAAATTGAATGGGCTTGCAGTTTGAATGCTATAAAACTTGAACACGAAATGATATTTGAAGGTTGTTTAAGAATTATAGAACATACAAACTTGGCGTATGTAGAACCACATAGAGTAATTATTAAAGATAAGTTATTTTTATTCTTTAATGAATGTGATTACTTTTATGTGGGAGATTTAAGGTACAAATATCCTTTATCTCAATTAAAAGACTACATAGAAAGGCTATATTGTAGCTTATAAATTAGATAGAGTTACTCGTTCAGTTCGTGATTTAGAGGAACTTATAGCACAATTAGAATTACACAATACTTACTTGGTGTGTGATAAAGATGATGTAAATATGAGCAGTGCTAATCGGAAGATTTTTCGTAAGAATGCTAACAGTTCTTTCACAACTAGAAATTGAAATAGTCAGTGAAAGAACAAAGTTTGGACTAAACGGTGCTATTAAGTCAGGTCATTTACCCGGAATTGTACCATTAGGCTATAAGAAAGATAACAATAAGAAAACTGTAATAGATGAAACTACAAAAGATGTAGTAATTAGAATATTTAATATGTACCTTGAGGGAAAAAGCTATCAACAAATAAGTAATACTTTAAATAAAGAAAAAGTATTAGCACCAAAACATTGGAGAGATACAACAATAATGAAAATGATAGATAACAAAATATATATGGGAGATTATGAAAAAGGAAAATCAAATAGTAAAGATACTTTAGTTTATATGAATGTAGTAGAGCCAATTATTAGTCGTGCTATGTGGAACGAGGCACAACATCAAAAAGAGAAAAATCAAAGAAGTTATACAAGAGATAGAGTTTATATATTCTTTCAAAAACTAAAATGTCCTAAATGCAATAAAATAATGAAATGCAAAGGCTCTGGAGGAACAAAGAAAAAATATATGTATTACACTTGTGAACATTGTAAAACCTATTACAGAGAAGATAAAATCGAAGAATGTTTGCAAAGATTTATTCTTGAGTTAGTCGAATATGATATGGCAGTAAAGAAATATTTTTTACCAATACTAGCTGATAAAAAAGAAACAAAAACAGAAAAACTAGACCAAGAAATTGACACATTACAAAAGCAAAAAGAAAGAATAAAAAAGGCTTATGTAAGTGGTATAGTAGAAATGGAAGATTTCTCTGAAGATTACAAAATCATTGAAGAAAAAATCAATATTTTAGAAACAAAAAAATATGAAAAACTTAATGCAAATAGTTTATCTTTTAATCCACAACAATTAATGGCTGATAGAGATATTGAAAGAGAAAAGTTAATAAAAGATAATAAATTAAATGAAACTTTAAAACAAGAATGGAACAAAAAATCGAAAGAAGAAAAGCAAGAATTTATTTCAAAATTTATTGAATCAATGACACTATTGAAGAACAAAAAACGGAGAATTTTATATTGATAAAATAAATTTTAGAAGTAGTTATATTGAACAACTAACAAAATTTTTTGCATTAGGAATAGCAGATGTTTTTGTACCTGTTGAAGTTAACGAAGAAGAAAAAGAAATTAGAACAAGTGTTAATATAAATCAAGAACAACTAGACGATTATATTACCAGACTTAACAAAGAATTTGAAATAGAATTTTACGAATTATTTTCAAAAAATGTAAACCAAAATGAAGAAGAAATTGAAATAAAATTGAATAAAGAAAAGCAAAAATTGATTAGATTAGTTGCTGTAAAAAATGAAAAAACTTTTTCAAAATCAAAGAAAGAAAATTATAAAATTGGTGCAGTAATTAGTAATCAAAAATAAAAGATTATAGGAAAAATTTAAATTAAGTACAATTTTTGTACTCCCATACACTTCCTAACAAGCACTGAATTTTTCCTCCCTAGTCAAAATTCGGTTTTTGGGACTAAGTCCCAAGCCCTTTATAAAATAATTTGTAACTAGTTTGTAAATTTAATGAAAAAATGGAAAAATTATGATATACTTAAATTCGTCAGACACTGTCTGATGAATTTAAAAAGGTAATAAAAATTAAGTAATATTTTAATCAATTAGATATAGAATAGATTTAAATTTATTTATATGTTAGTAAAGAAGTATAATATAAAAAGGAAGTATAAATATATGAGTGAAAACAGTAGAAATAGTTTTTTAGATAGCATAAAGTATCCAATAGAAAGGGAATTTTTAAATCAAGAATTAATAAAAATCCATATACAAGAAAAACAAAATCAAGGATTTACTGATAAGAAATATGATACTTTTTTTGATGGAAAAGTATTACAAATATGTTTCTTTAGTAAGGGATGTAGATGTAGTAAAAATGGAAGTTGTATAATATGCGATTATGGAAAAACTAGAAAAGAAAATTTAACAAAAACAGATATAACAGAAATTATAAATGAAATATTTGAAAGCCTCGACACAATACCAAATGTAGTATTATTAAATAGTCTTGGAAGTGTTTTAGATACACAAGAAATGCCAATGGAAAACATTATAGTGCTATTAGATAAATTATCAGAGATAAGTGCAAACGTAATAATATTTGAAACACATTATTTAACTATAAATCCTTTAATTTTAGAAGTAATAAAACAAAAATTAAAAGATAAAGAAGTAGTAATTGAATTAGGACTAGAGAGTTCTAATAGAGAAGTTAGAGAAAATTACTTAAATAAATACATAGATAATGACGAATTTGCAAAAAGAGTTAATCTAATAAAATCTTTTGGATTTGGAGCAGAAGCAAATGTTATTTTTGGAACTCCATTTTTAACTACAGAAGAACAAATAAGAGATACCTTACAAAGTATTGAATGGTGTTTTGAAAATAGTATTGATAAAGTAAATTTATTTCCAATTAATATAAAACCATATACTTTATTGTATAAGTTATATGAAGAAGGCAAATACTCTCCAGTTTCACATAGTGATTTCATTGAGGTTTTAAAAAGAATACCTAAAGAATATATTCACAAATTATATTTATGTTGGTATGGAAATAGAGAAATAAAATATGACACAAAAAGAACAGTATTACCTAAGTGTGAAAAAGATGAATATTCTAAACTAATGGATTTTTATGAAAGATTTAATATCAATAAGGATCCAGAAGAACGAATAAAATTACTAGAAAGTACAAATCAATTCAAATTAGAAAAACAACAAGAATTTTAACAGTACTATGATAATGATTATAAAAGGCGACTAAATAAAAAATGTATAGTTGCCATTTTTTATTTAAATTTATAAATAAAATTATAAAAATAGTTGATAAAAGAACAAAAGTTTGATACAATATGCAAAATGCAAGGAGTGATTATTATATGAAACAGGCTTATATAAATTGTTTGAAAAAATTAAGAGAATTTAGAAAAAATCTAAAACTAGATAAAGATATAAAAAGAGGAAAACTATATTTTACTTGGATTAAAGATAAAACAGAAAAAATAGCAAATGAAAAAAATGATAATTATATTTATAAAAATATTGTGAAATATGCACTACACAATTTTAAAATAGATGATTTTAGCTATAAAAAGGCAAATAAACCACTTAAAAAAGTAATTGATAATAACTATATTCTAAAAAAGAATTATCGCATTTTCAATAATCCAAATATTTCTTTTGATGATACAATGTTAATAATGAGAAAACTTTTATTAAAAAGAGGTAATGTTGTATGGATTGACTTCGGATTTAATATTGGAAACGAATTTGGAGGAATGCATCCAGCAGTTATTTTGAAAAATTTTGATAAAGATATATTTGTATTGCCTGTATCATCTAAGAAACCCATAGAATATGAAAAACTAGAAAAGGAGTTCGAAGAAGGTAAAATATCGCAAGAAGAATGTAAGAAGAGAAAAGACCAAATAACTGAAATTGTACAATTAGATAATATAATTGGTTTTAAAGAAATGATTAGATGGGCGAATATAACAAGAATAAGAAAAGTTAGTATATTAAGATTAAACTTTTCTGGAACAATAGGAAGAATAGATGGAGAATACATAAATACAATATCAAGCAAAATTAGTAAAGAATTTGGTGTATAAAATCTTGACTTATGTAATAAAATATAGTATCATAGTATTAGAAAGTAATTGAAAGATTGCTATGTTTGGAGTGAAAACTCCAGTAATTGCTATGTTAGGTGGCTGACTAGAAATAGTTAGCCATCAGTTCGTTTTATAACTGAAAGATTGCTGTGGGAGGCGACTAGTTAGAAATAATTAGTTGTCAGTTTTTTTATTTTATGCTATACTAATTTCAACAGTTGATTAATCGGGTTATTTTTTTGAGCAAAATGTGGGAGGAACACTATTAAAAATAGGCATATTTTTCGCAAATAACCTCCTAAAACGCTCCAATTTATAGCAACTTACGAACTATAAAGTTTGTAGGTTGTTTTTTCATTTTTAGAAAAAATGAATTGAACTATATAAAGTAAATGAAATAGCCAATAGAAACTTTTATATTAAAGAACATAAGCAAAAGTATAATCTCAAAGAAATTAAGCAAATTCTCATAAATTTAAAAATTTAACCTTTTATTTTAAGAAATTTTAAATTTTTTTCCTAAACTAGGGGGGCGAAAATGCACTTTTCTGAGCAAACATATAGAGAGGGTAAAAATTTTTAAAGTTTTTTTACAAATTTACTATACAAACCCTAAAAAATTCACAGGAATAGTAGGAGGTAATATTTTTATGAGATGTGGAGTTTATGTAAGAGTATCAACAGATGACCAAAGAGATAATGGTTATTCTATTGATTCACAACTACGAATGATAAAAGAATATTGCGAGAAAAACAATTATGATATTGTAGATGTATACAATGATGCAGGGCATTCTGGAAAAGATTTAATGCGACCAGAAATGCAAAGACTCTTAAAAGATATTAAATCACACAAAATTGAAACAATAGTTGCTATCAAAGTAGATAGATTAACTAGAAATAACTATGATGGCTTTTGGCTTTTAAACTATTGTGAAGAACATGATGTCAAAATAGAACTTATTTTAGAGCCTTATGATGTATCTACTGTCAACTTTGCAAACTATCCTTATACAATTTTTGTATCAAGCAAAATTATGGAAATGAATTCAGCACAGCAAAATAGAGTTGCATTATATCTTTTCAATAGTATAAATTTTAAAATTAAAATTTGCAAAAGCCTTGACAATAAAGAACAAATGTTTTAGAATGTATAAAGTAAGAAAAGGATGTGGAACTATGGAAGAAAATAAATTAGCAATTCAAAATGAATTAACTAACGAAGATATAAAAAATTTAATATATACAATAAGAGGAAAACAAGTAATGCTAGATAGTGATGTAGCAATGTTATATCACTATCCTACTAAAAGAATAAATGAAACTGTGAATAGAAATAAACAAAGATTTCCAGAAAATTTCTGTTTTCAATTAACAGATGAAGAATATGAAGCTTTAAGGTGCAAAAATGTCACCTTAAACCAAGATACTGTACAAGAAAATATTGATAATTCTTTAAGGTCGCAAATTGCGACCTTAAACGAAAACATAGGTAGAGGTAAGCATCGTAAATATCTACCTTATGCGTTTACAGAGCAAGGAATAGCTATGTTATCAGGACTATTAAAAAATGATATAGCTATTCAAGTAAGTATAAATATTATGAATGCCTTTGTTGAAATGAGAAAGTTTTTAATGATTAACGGACAAGTATTCGAAAGATTAACAAATGTCGAATATCAATTACAAGAACATAATAAAAAATTTGATGAAGTATTTAATCAGCTTCAACTAGAAGAAAATATTAAACAGAGAATATTTTTTAATGGTCAGATATATGATGCATATAGTATCATTGTTGATATTATAAAAAAGGCAAATAATAAAATTTTGATTATAGATAATTATATTGATGATAGTGTTTTGAAAATGTTAGCTAAAAAGAAAAACAATGTGGAAGTAGTTATTCTAACATCAAACAAAAGTAATATTGAAAATTTAGACATAAAAAAATTTAATAAAGAATATCCTATTCTTAAAGTTGCTAAAACAAATAAATTTCATGATAGGTTTATTATAATAGACGGCAAAGAAATGTATCATCTAGGAGCATCAATAAAAGATTTAGGAAAGAAATGCTTTGGAATTAATAAAATTGAAGATGTAGAAATTATAAAAAAGATTATTAATTTATAAATACATAAAAAGACAATGCTTCGTATAAAATAAATTTGAGCATTGTCTTTAAATTTTATTAAAATCTATTTTTTATCCAATCTAAAATAATATCTCCAATTTCATTCTCTTTATTAGTATAAAAATGATTTGTATTATTTATAATTTTATATTCAAAGTCATTACAGCTTTTCGCTTTATCTTTTAATAGATCTAAATGCAAGTAATTATCAGTTTCGTTTGAACCTGAAAAAGTTAATATTGGAACATTAATTGACTCAAATTGATACCAATTTTCTGAATTACCCATAACAGGTAAATTATCCAAATTAGATTTTTGATTAAACCAATTGTAGTAAGTTTTGGAACTCATATACATATAATCTTCAATTAAGTTACTAAGAAGCTTAGTTCCATCATCATTATCAATATTTACTTTTGCCTCTTTAATAAGTTCTTTGTAATCTTTTTGACGATATAATATTTCTACATTTTTTTCCATACTACCATTGAAATTTATTAAGAATTCATATATAATAAAATCATAATTTAGAAAGAGAACAAGAGAGTTCGTAACTTGTAAGAATATCGCTCCAATTTATAGCAACTTACAAGTTGCTATAACTAACAAATTTCATGAGAGATTTATCATTATAGATAATAAAGAAATGTATTATCAGTGGTATTTTGATATATGTTTGTGTTATAATACTTGTAAATTTATTATTTGAGGAGGATTAAATGAAAGAATTATTAGATAGTTTTTCTCGTAAAGTTGAATATGATTATGACTTACAGAATAAACAGCTTTATAAGAAAAAAGCAGGAAAAGCAAAAGGATATTATCAATTAGCTTTTGATGACAGTTTAGATGAAGATTTAAAAGTATTGCATAAAATGTATAAAAACGATATGCCTTTTAGAATCTACGGTTTACATACAAACTTATACATAACATCTAATGGATATGATGGTTTATTTATTGATGTAAATATAAAAAATTCAAAAATAAAATTTAAACAAGAAACAGAAGAATTTATCGTAACATCTAATCTTACAGTAAGTGAACTTGTTAACTATACAAAGGAGATGGGTTATGATTTTTCGCTTTTAACAGGTATACCAGGTGTTGTTGGAGGAGGAGTTGTTGGAAATTCAAGTTATCCAAGTGTAATTGATAAAGATTATTCAAAACATTTTTCTGATTTTGTAAAAAAAATAGTTGTCTATGATTTTGAAATTGGAAATTTTATAGAGCTAATTCCAGATGATAATTTTTTTGGTATTAGGGATAGTTTTTTAAAACAAGCAAATAAAATAAAGACAAAGTACTTTGTAAAAGAAATTGTATTAAAAGCAGATTATATAGGAAAAGAAAAAGTTAACAGATTTTATAATGCTCAAATAGAACACAGAAAAGAAGCATTGAAAATAGATTATGCAGAAGGTAATGCAGGAAGTTTTTTTGCCAATCGCCATATAAGAAACCATGTTGGAAAAGCAATGAAGGGGTTGCTTCTAGAAAACCCTTCTATAAACATTAATGTAAATGGTGCAACATTTAGTCCAGATGGGAATATGCAATTTAGGACAGAATCTAATACTACTGATAAGGATGTTGCTAAATTTTTCCAACATGTAACAAATAAAGTAAAAGAAATCTATGATTTTGACTTATGCAAATATAAGGAAGTAAATATACTTGATAAAGATGGAGAAATTGATTTAAATACGTTTATAGATAGAAATATCTGTTAATAGTGAAATGGTCATATGAGTATTGAATTATCAATATTTATATGACTATTTCATTTATAATATAAATATATCTTTTTCTATCAAAATTTGTTAGAAATTGTTTAAAATGTATTGATAGAAGAACAAAAGTTTGATACACATATATTATGATTTACAATATGATAAAATTTATTACATATTTCATTTATTTTTTCATTATGAGTAGCAATAATTAAAGTTTTATCTTTAAAATACTTTAATATAAAATTTACAACTATTTCTTCAGTATGCTTATCTAAATTAGATGTTGGCTCATCTAAAATATAAATACTTTTATCCATTAAATAGCTTCTTAATATGTTAATTCTTCTAATGAATAGCATTTAACATATTTAGTGTTCTTTTGGTAACATTCATTTCCTTCTTTACAAATTATCTTTTCAAAATATTTATTATCGTTTAGTGCTTTTACAGTTCTTATATTACTAATAAAATCTTGATAAACAGATGAATTTAGATAAAGTTTCAACGGGTATTTGTGTTAATTTCTTGTAATATTCCAAATATTGAACGTTAGAATATTCATATAGATAATTGTCCATAATTTTTCTTTCTAACCATAAAATAAAACACCTAATAGATTTAGAAAAAATAAATATTGAAGCTACTATTATAGCCTTTTCTACTGTAAAAGGCATAGTTAAAAATAGTGCAAATGTATAGGGTATTACATAATATATAAAATCTAAAAATGCTTCTATAAGCATACATAGAGCAACTTTTTTCTTATTTAAAAGTCCAAATATAAAATTTATACTATTCTTCATAAAATTTCTCCCATAAATAGTGTTTTATTATAATTGATTATACTACATATACCTATATTTTTCTACATTTCTATTAAATTTAACTATATTGATTGAGTAGTAACCATTTTTTCGTATTTTTTATCAAAAACTATTGACAAGAATTTTTGTTTGGTATATACTCTGTTTATATTGAGAATGTATGTTCGCAAAAAAATATAAACGGGGGAAATAAAATATGAAAAAGTTAAATTTAAAAAAGTTTATGAAATTAATTATAGTAATGGTTGTATTAATGATAACAATTTTATTATTTATACATTCTACATCATTATCATATAAACATACACAATATCGTGAGATATATGTATGTAGTGGTGATACATTATGGGAGATTGCAAAAAATGAACAACAAAACAATGATTATTATAAGGGAAAAGATATTAGAGAGGTAATATTCCATATCAAGAAAATAAATAATTTGTCAGGTTCAGACTTAAGTATTAATCAAAAATTATTGATACCTTGTTTATAAAATTTTTATGGGCACGTTATATCGTGCCCAGAGAATAATAAATTATAAATCAGCTAAAGGATTACTTTCAACAGCAGCTCTTACTTGTTCATTAGCAACATGTGTATAGATTTCAGTAGTAGAAATACTTTCATGACCTAAAAGTTCTTGTAATGCTCTTATATCAACATTACCATATTGATACATAAGAGTAGCAGCAGTATGTCTTAATTTATGTACAGAATACTTATTAGAATCAATTCCTGCTTTTCTAAGTTCTTCTTTAACAACATATTGTACAGTTCGATTTGCAATTCTTTCATGCCTTTCAGATAAAAATAGAGCATTTTTATCATCTATTTTTGATATATCATGAGGTCTCACTTTTAAATAAGAATTTATAGCATTAATACATGCTTTATTCAAATAAATTGTTCTTTCTTTATTTCCTTTTCCAATTACAGTCATTCTATTCTCACTAAAATCAATATCTGTAATATTAATTCCTACTAATTCAGAAAGACGCATACCACAATTCAAAAATAGAGTAATTATAGCATAATCTCTTTGTATATTTCTATTTTGCCTTTCATTAGTAGATACAGATTGGGCAGCGCTCAGTAGGCTTTTGCTCTCTTCTAAAGACAAATATTTAGGCAATCTTTTTTCAAGTTTAGGATTTTCTAAATCCTGTGCTGGATTTTTATCTAATTTAAAATCCTCATCTTTAGAAGATAAATAATTAAAAAAAATTCTAATACTAGAAGATTTTCTAGAAATAGTAGTTGCTTTACAATTTCCATCAGTTCTTAGCAGAGATAAATATGAACGAATATCAGCTAATTTTACTTTTTTAATAACATCAAAAGGAACAGCTTTATATACAATTTTTTTAAACTCATTTTCATCTTTATCTAATGAACAATATCTCTGTTTTATAAATCTCAAAAAATTAGCAATATCATAATTATATTCTTTAACAGAATTAGGCGATTTATTTAAAATAATTAAAGTATAATCTAAAAAGGCATTTAAGTAATCTGGATTATCATTACGGTTAATCATAAATATATCTCCTTACATAAAAATATTAACAAATACATTATATAACAATTATAAAATAATTTAAAGTAATAATACTAGAAAAAATTTTAGAATTATTGTATAATGTACAATAATGAGCTATATTGTAAAATTAAAAATTTTATTGATTAATAGGAGAAAATGTTATGCAATCTTTAAAAGAGTTATATAAAATAGGAAATGGTCCATCTAGTTCACATACAATGGGCCCCAAAAGAGCAACAGAGTTATTTAGAAATAAATATAAAAATGCTGATAAATTTAAAATTATCTTATATGGGTCGCTTGCTATGACAGGTAAAGGACATTTAACTGACTACATTATAAAAAAAACACTAGATGGATATGAAGTGGAAATAAAATTTGATACAAAAACAGAATGTAAAGTTCATCCTAATACTTTTGATATTTTTGCCTATAAAGAAGGAAAATTATTAGATACTTGGAGAATTTATTCAATAGGTGGGGGATCATTTAAAATTGCAGAAGAGAAAGAAACTATTATTAAAAATATCTATCCTCAAAAAAACTTTAATGAAATAAAAGAATATATAAAAGAAAATAATCTAGATTTATATGATTATGTATGTTTAATGGAAGGTAAAGAAGAAATAACAGAATTTTTAAAACAAGTTTGGGATACTATGAAATCAGCAATAAAAAACGGATTAACAACAACAGGAATAATACCTGGAAGATTAAAATTGCAAAGAAGAGCAAAAAACATATATGAAAATAAATTAGATTTCGAAACAGAAGATATAAAGAAGACAAGATTACTTAGTAGTTATGCTTATGCAACAAGTGAAGAAAATGCAAGTGGAGGAGTAATAGTAACAGCTCCAACATGTGGAGCATGTGGTGTTTTACCAGCAGTATTGTATTATATGAAAGAAGAATATAATATGAAAGAAGAAAAAATAGTAAAAGCATTAGCAATTGCAGGTATAATAGGAAATGTTGTAAAAACAAATGCATCTATAAGCGGAGCTGAATGTGGATGCCAAGCTGAAATTGGAACAGCTTGTTCAATGGCTGCAAGTGCATGTGCATATCTATTTGATCTAGATATTGATAAAATTGAAAATTCAGCAGAAGTTGCAATGGAACATCATTTAGGATTAACGTGTGACCCTATTTATGGATATGTTCAAATTCCATGTATAGAGCGAAATGCTATTGCTGCAATGCGTGCATTTGATTCTAGTACATTATCTTTAATTTTAGAAAAAAATAAAAAGATTTCATTTGATTTAGTTGTAGACACAATGTATGAGACAGGGAAAGACTTAAGTAAACATTATAGAGAAACAAGTGAGGGAGTACTTGCTAAAAAATACTGTAGGAATAAATACTATAATAAAGAAATGGAAGAAAAAATAGATAGAGATAACAGTAGATGATTAAAAAGAGGAATAAAAATTATGGATAATAGAGTAAAATTTGAAGAATTAATTAAATATATAGAAAATCATTTGAGTGAAAAAATAGATTATGATGAATTAGCTAAAATATTAGCAGTTTCAGAACAATCAATGCAAAGAATATTTGTTTTTATTACTAATATGTCTTTATCAGAATATATTAGAAAAAGAAGGTTGAGTAATGCATATGAAGAATTAAAAAGATCAGATATAAAAATAATTGATTTAGCTATTAAATATCAATATGAATCAGAAATATCTTTTTCTAGAAGTTTTAAAAATATGTTTAATATGACGCCTAGTGAATGTAGAAAAAGTAATATTGAATTTATACAATTTCCAGTATATCAATTAAATCAGCTTAATACACCTTATAAATATACATATAAAATTGAAGAGATTGATGAAATACAAATATATGCATATAAAACTCCATATGCAAAAACGAAGGAAGATTTCTTATATAGAATTAGAGAATTATATCAGGATTTAAAAGATAGGGGACTATTTGAAAAAATTATAGAATTAGGTATGTATGGAGTTACCTTTAGACAAGTTGATAATACAGAGATATATTATGTAGGATGTAAAGAAAAACTTAAAAACTCTGAACCAGTTAAAATTTTAGCAGGAAAATATGCAGTATTTAATTGTAACGGAGCGAATCAATCAGATATAGCACCTTTAATACATAACATTTATACACAATTCATTTTATCCACTAATTTAGATATAGATTTAAATTATAGTTTTGAAACTTATGAAAAAAACGATAATTGCTATGTTTATATACATATCAAAACCTAACAAAATTCGTATGAGTTTTGTTGGTTTTTGCTTTTGTATTTATTATATAATAAATACAAATATATAAATTTATATATTTGTGTAACTATTATTGGTAGAAATGCATCGAGAGGAGGATTGCTATGAAATTAGAACCATTAGATTTAACTCTACCAAAGGACGTGTATCTCTTTGACTTTCTTTCTGAAATGCGGGCAAAGCTGAATAATTCATGGGTACTTATTAATGAGAGCATTATTAATCAATTGCAAAAAGAATACGGTTTTATAAGTGGGGAAGCTGTGAATAGTATGCATTACTTTCATCGCAATATTGCGTATTATGAAGAAATTGTTATTGCTGATTGTGGTTTGCCTTTTATAGGGTGGACTGCTCTTGCTAAAATTTTGGATTGCAAAAATGCTGAACTTGATGCATGGTATGATGCATATGTTATAAATCCTAAGTATTTTATTTGTCTGGATATGGAAAAATAAGAGATAACATAAGCGTTAATGACAAATGACGAGTGGTTCTTATAAGAGCTACTCGTCATTTCGGGTATATGTGTGATGAAAAGTTTCAGTAAATGATGATATAAAAGAAATACTAAATTATGATTTTGCATAGCTTATTTTTTAAAAATTATAAAAACAATTGTAAAAAATCATTAAATTTGATAAAATGATGTAGAAAATATAATAAAAAGGAATGACTAATAAAATGGCAGAAATGAAAAAAGTTTCAGAAGTATTTAATGATTTTGAAGAAAAAAATAATATAATGAAAGCAAAAATCTCAAATATAACAATGTCAAAAAAAACAAGAGAATTAAGTATATTTCTTCAAACAGATATTAAGATACAAACAGGTGAGATTCTATCATTTGAAATATATTTAAAAAATAGATTTAATGTAGCAAAAGCTACAATAAATATTGAATACATAAATGTAAATTCTAATAAAAAAGAAGATAAGGAAGAAAAAAATATCGAAAAAGAAGCACCAATTCAAGAAATAAGTCCAATAATTATAGGAACAAAAAGAGCGAAGATAAATGAAAAAATGATAAAGGTAAAAGAGGTTACAGCTGAAAGTGGAAAAGTAGCAATTTCAGGTAGAGTTACAAGAGTTGAAGAAAGAGAACTAAGAAATGGAAAAACCTTGTATTGTTTCGATATATATGATGGAAGCAGTACTATTACATGTAAATCATTTGTTGAACCTGAGAAATTAGAAGATGTAAGACCACGATTACAAGAAAATAGTTACGTGGAATTAGAAGGAAATGCACAATTTGATCCATATGCAAGAGAAATAACAATTATTGCAAATGTAGTAATAAGTTTACCTAAAAAAGAAGTTTTAACAAGAATGGATAATGCAGAAATAAAAAGAGTAGAATTACATATGCATACACAAATGAGCCAAATGGATGGAATAACCCCAGTAGAAGACTTGATAAATAGAGCAAGAAAATGGGGAATGAAATCTATTGCTATTACAGACCATGGTGTAGCACAATCATTTCCGCATGCAAATGATACTGTAAAAAAAGGAAATAATGATATAAAAGTTTTATATGGAGTTGAAGCATATTTATGTCCAGATGGTCAAACAAGTGTGTATGGAGAGGGAAATATAGATATTGATACTGAATATTGTGTTTTAGATATTGAAACAACAGGTATACCATATAGGAGTGAAATGATAACCGAATTAGGTGCTATAAAGATTAAAAATGGAGAAATTGTAGATGAATTTGAATGTTTTGTAAACCCAGAAAAACCAATACCTTATGAGGTAGTTCAAGTTACACATATTACAGATGATATGGTAAAGTCAGCAAGAACAATAAAAGATGTTCTTCCAGAATTTATAAAATTCTGTGGAGACGATGTATTAGTTGCACATAATGCAAATTTTGATATAGGATTTTTAAGATATCAAGCAAATAAATTGGGACTAAAATTTTATAATACATATATTGATACTTTAAGTTTGGCAAAAGATTTGTTTCCAGAATTTACAAAATATAAATTGGGTATTATTGCAGCAAATTTGAGAATAAAAGTTGATGTAGCACATCGTGCTTTAGATGATGTTAAAACACTTGTAAAAGTATTTGAGGTAATGTTAGAAAAATTAAAAGAACAAGGAGTTACAAAATTAAACGATATTGATGCAATATCTTCTAAAAATATGAATATAAAGAAACTACCAACATATCACGCAATAATTATAGCAACAAATCCTATTGGACTTAAAAATCTATATAAATTAATATCATTTTCACACTTGGATTATTTTTATAAAAGACCAAGAATACCCAAAAGTATATATAAAAAATATAGTGAAGGATTAATAATAGGTAGTGCATGTGACCAAGGAGAATTATATCAAGCTATTCTAAATGGATATTCAGAAGACAAAATAGAAGAAATTGCAAGGTTTTATGATTATTTAGAAATACAACCATTAGGAAATGATGAATATTTAGTAAGAGAAGGTACATTAAAAAGTCAAGATGATTTAATTGCTATAAATAGAAAGATAGTTGAATTAGGAGAAAAATTAGATAAATTAGTTTGTGCTACTTGTGATGTACATTTCATGGATCCAGAAGATGAAATATATAGAAGAATTTTGCAAGCAGGACAAGGATTTGATGATGCAGACCATCAAGCACCATTATATTTAAGAACAACAGAAGAAATGCTAAATGAATTTGCATATTTAGGAAAAGAAAAAGCATATGAGGTAGTTGTAACCAATACAAATAAAGTAGCAGATATGTGTGAACCAATAAGTCCAATATCTCCAGATAAATGTACTCCATATATTGAAGGATGTGAAAAAACAATAGAAGATATTGCTATGAATAAAGCACACGAATTATATGGAAATCCATTACCAGAAATTGTAGAAACAAGACTTAGGAAAGAATTAGACTCTATCATAAAAAATGGATTTTCTGTTATGTATATTATTGCACAGAAATTAGTTTGGAAATCAAATGAAGATGGATACATAGTTGGTTCAAGGGGGTCTGTCGGTTCATCACTTGTAGCATATATGACAGGTATTACAGAGGTTAACGGATTAAAAGCACATTACAGGTGTCCTAAGTGTAAATATTCAGATTTTTCTGACTATGGATTTAAAAATGGGATTGACCTTCCAGATGCATGGTGTCCAAAATGCGGAAAAAAACTTGTAAAAGATGGAATAGATATACCATTTGAAACATTTCTAGGATTTAATGGAGATAAAGAACCAGATATAGATTTAAATTTCTCAGGAGAATATCAAACAAAAGCACATAAATATGCAGAGGTTATTTTGGGAAAAGGAACTACATTTAAAGCAGGTACTATTGGAACAATAGCAGAAAAAACAGCATATGGATACGTAAAAAAATATTTTGAGGAGAGAAATCAAGTTATTAGTTCAGCAGAAATAAATAGATTATCTAAAGGATGTACAGGAATAAAGAGAACAACAGGTCAGCATCCAGGGGGAGTTGTAGTTGTACCAACAGGACATGAGATTTATGAATTTTGTCCAGTACAACATCCAGCAGATGACCCAGATTCAGATATTATCACAACACATTTCGATTATCATTCTATAGATAAAAATATTTTGAAATTTGATATGTTAGGTCATGATGATCCAACAGTTATAAGAATGTTATATGATTTAACAGGGATAGATCCAACTAAAGTTCCACTAGATGATAAAACTACAATGTCCATATTTTCATCAACAGAAGCAATAGGAGTAAGAAAAGAGGATATAAATTCAGAAGTCGCAACATTTGGAGTACCAGAGTTTGGAACAAAATTTGTAAGAGGAATGTTAGTAGACACAAAACCAAGTACATTTGAGGAATTGTTAAGAATATCAGGTTTATCACATGGTACAGATGTATGGTTAAACAATGCACAAGAATTAATTAATAATGGAACAATAACTCTATCAGAAGCTATATGTACAAGGGATGACATTATGATTTATTTAATGAGTATGGGATTACCTGCACAAAATTCATTTAAAATAATGGAATCAGTTCGTAAAGGAAAAGGCTTAACAGAAGACCAAGAAATTCTTATGAGGGATAATAATGTTCCAGAATGGTACATAGAATCTTGCAAAAAAATTAAATATATGTTCCCTAAAGCACATGCAGCAGCATATGTTATTAATGCTTTTAGAATTGCATGGTTTAAAGTTCATATTCCAAAGGCTTATTATGCAACAATGTACTCAATAAGAGCAGATGAATTTGATAGTGAATTTATGATATTTGGTGAGAAGAAGGTAAAAGACAAAATGGAGGAAATAGATAAACTTGGAAATTCTGCCACACAAAAAGATAAAGGAATGTATAGTGTACTAGAGTATGTACTAGAAATGTATAAAAGAGGTATATCATTCTTACCAATAGATATATATAAATCAGATGCTACTAAATTTAAAATGGAGCCTGAAGGAATTAGACCTTCATTATGTAGTATAGCAGGTCTTGGGCAAGTAGCTGCTGAAAGTATAGTAGAAGCAAGAAAAGATGGGGAATTTATTTCAAAAGAAGACTTGATGAAAAGGTCAAAGGCAGGAAAATCTATTATAGATTTGTTAGATAAATTTGGATGTTTAGATGGAATGAGTACAAGTAATCAATTGAGTTTATTTGATGTATTATAAATGTATTTTTAGATTATATATTAAATTAATAAATTCTCAAAATTATACAACTCGATTTCATAGAAAATTTAGGGAATTAATTTACAGTGCCCTCTCGATATACTCGAGATTCCCTATAAATTAATTCCTAACATTTTCTTATTTCAATTTCGTTTAAATAATTTTTCGAATTGATTAATTAATATATAATTTATCTAACTTAATGTAACAATGTATAAATCAAACATAAAACTAACAAATGCACTGGATAAAAAATATAAAACAACATTTTGTGGTTTTTTCCTTTTTGACCATTATATAGATTAATAAATATAAGAGGAATAAGACTACAAATAAATAATCCAATATAATTAATTTTAAAATTACTAGCCATAAAATATGGAGTATAGTATATAAAAGTTAAAATAGTAATAGCAATATTCATAGACAATTTTTTATTTCTGTATAAGTAGAAAAGGAAGATAATAAATACGCCATAAAATCCATAATCAAAGTTAAAAATATCAGCAAAAACTGCAATAACTAAAACAATTATAATACCTAGCAATTTATATTGAAATATATTATTATTTTTATTTTGTTCTACTGTAGAGGAAGAATCATAATTAACTGTAGGGGCACATTGCAATATGCCCTTTGATACAATAAACTCATAAATAGATATAGAAAATAATCCTAATATTAAAGTAAAAATAATATTTAAAGACATGTTAGAAAAAAAACAATAGCCAAACCAAGCATATGGAATTTGAGAAATTAAAGCAAATATTATTAGTCTTACAAAATATTTTTTCAAATTATGAGTATGGATATAGCCTTCACTTATCTGAAATGCAAAAATAGGGAAGGCAATTCTACCAACAAAATTCATCCAGGAAAGATGTCCATATATTAAATATCCACTATGGTCAAAAACCATTGTTATGATTGCAATTAATTTTAAAACATAAGCACTCATATAATTCTCCTTGTTATTTTATATTTGTTTCTCTCTTTTCATTATAGCAATCTATAAAATATAAAGGTCTACCTTTAGACTCATAAAATGCTCGTCCAAGATATTCACCAATAATACCCAAGAATATAAGTTGTAATCCACCTAAAAATAATATTACAACCATCATTGAAGCATAACCAGGAACATCAATACCATAGATTAAAGTTTTTGCAATTATAATTATCATGTAAATAAAACCACATAGAGAAACTAACATACCAATTATAGCAGCCCAACGAAGAGGAGAGGTAGTAAAAGAGGTTATTCCATCAATAGATAAATTAGCTAATTGTCTATAATTCCATTTGGTTTTACCAGCAACTCTTGCATCTCTATCATATAATATTTCTTTTTTCTTATATCCAATCCAACTATATAGCCCCTTAGTATATCTTTGAGATTCTCTCATTTGGCGTATGGCTTCAACACAACGTCTATCTAATAATCTAAAATCACCAGTATCAGTTTGAATTTGAATATTAGTCATACTTTGTAAAACTCTATAATATCCCCAAGAAGTTAGTTTTTTAAAAATAGATTCTCCTTTTCTAGATTTACGCTTTGCATAAACATCATCATATCCTTCTTCCCAATATTTTAGCATTTCAGGAATAAGTTCTGGTGGGTCTTGTAAGTCTGCATCAATATTAATCATACAATCCCCATTAATATAATCAAAGCCAGCAATCATTGCAACTTCTTTACCATAGTTTCTAGATAAATTAACATAGCAGACTCTAGAATCAGACTTTCTCATTTCTTTTAATATGTCTAAAGTTTTATCACGACTACCATCATTTACAAATAGAAGCTCAAAATTATATTGAGGAAGCCCATCCATTAATTTAACAAGTCTTTCATAAAGTATAGGCAATGCTTCTTCTTCATTATAAGCAGGAATTAATATTGTAACTAATTTTTTATTTTCTTCCATAATATTTATATCATCCTTTCATAAAACGTAAAAATATTAGATTAATAATGTAGGGGCACCGTTTGCGGAAATGCCCGTTAGACATGACACCACTGTGCCCTTTTATTCCATTATTAAATATTACCATAAAAACTGCAAATAGTAAACAAAAAACTTGATATTTTTGTCATATTATAATAAAATAATAAAAGAAAAATAGAAAACTAAAAGGGGAAATAAGGAATGAAAGGTTTTAAAGAATGGCTATTGACTTTACCGATAATAACATTTAAGAATATATTAATATATTTAATAATAATAAATTTATTAGGATTTTTAATAATGCTGATAGATAAGAAAAAAGCAGAAAAAGGTAGATGGAGAATTTCAGAAAATACATTATTTGTATTTACATGGTTAGGTGGAGGAATAGGCACAATAGCTGGAATGTACGCATTTAGACATAAAACACAGAAAAAGAAATTTACAATAGGTATGCCTTTAATATTAATTGCAGAAACAGTATTTTTAATATATATGATAATTATATAAGGAGGATTTTATATGTCAAAACAAATAATATATCATGGTAGTTACTGTAAGGTAGAAAAACCAGAAATAATAAAAGGTAAATTTACCAAAGATTTTGGAGAAGGTTTTTACTGTACAATTTTAGAAGAACAAGCAGAAAAATGGGCAAAGAAATATGAGACACCAATAATCAATATATATGAGTATAATGAAAATCCAAAATTAAAAATAAAAAATTTTATATTAATGACAGAGGAATGGCTAGATTTTATAATAGAATGTAGGAGTGGAAAAAAGCATAACTTTGATATTGTTATAGGAGCAATGGCAGATGATCAAGTATATAATTATGTAACAGATTTAATATCAGGACAAATCACAAGAGAGGCATTTTGGGAATTAGCTAAATTTAGACATCCTACACATCAAATTGTATTTTGTACAGAAGCTTCTTTAAGATGTATAAAATTTATTAATGTAAAGGAGAACTAGGATATGGGAGAACCACAAGAAGAAAATGATTTGTTTTTTACATGTAGTTTAATTGAATATATTGCGAGAAAAACAAAAAATAAAAAAAAGTTAGTAATTGAGAAATTAGGAGAAAAGAGAATAAAAAAGATATATGAATTAGCAGAGATTTATCATTCAGAGGATATAGAGCAAGCCTCAGATGAATTTATCAAAGAAGCAAAAATAGAAAACGGAGATTATGATAATATAATAACTTGTAAATATAGAATACCAACATATTGGGAAATAGGAAAAGTATATAAAAGACTAATTATAATGGTAGATGATAATACCAATAATTATACAAAAACATTAATGCAAGTATTATCTTCTTGGATTATAGAGAAGATTGATAATTACAATAGTAGTATGTATTACGAAAATCCGGATTATATATATCATTGTTATATAGAAGGAAAGGTGTTATAGATTTCAAAAATATAAATATTTTAAAGGAGAGAATATGTGTGGATATTACCTATAGAGAAATAAAAATAGAGGAAAAACAAAAGTTGGAGGAATTAATAGATACAGTATTAAAAAATTTAGAGAGAAAAGAATTCTTTATGCCATTTACTGAACAAGAATTAGAAGATATGTTTAATAAAAATAAAATTATTACTTATGGGGCATTTGATAAAGAAAAATTAATTGGAACAGCACAATTATATATTGATGAATCATATACAACAGAAATAAAAGAAATATTAAATATAAATACTAATAAAATAGCTGAATTTGGTGGCTATTTGGTATTGAAAGAGTATAGAAACAAAGGTATTATGAAACATTTAGAAGATATGCTAATTTCAAAATTAAAAGAGATGAATTATGAATATGCAGTAATAACAGTTCATCCAGATAATATGGCATCAAATAAAGCAACAGAATATACAGGTGCAAAAATTGTTAAAACAGCTAATTTAGGAGATTATATAAGAAACATATATTTATTGAAAATATAAAAGTTAAATTGCTTTATTTGGGAAGAAAAATTATTAATTTAAATTAATTGAAAGGGTATATAATGCATATTAAATAAATTGCACAAACAATAAAATGTAATCATATTATATAATGATAACGATTATATAAGAAGGTTACCAAAATGATAAAAAAGATATTAAGAAAATTAAAAACAGGATTAACAAGAGGAATAAATAGTGTTGATATAGATTATAATATGCTACAAGATATGATAAAAAATGATAGCAATACAATTTTATTAGATGTAAGGAGTATACAAGAATTTAATGAAGGACATTTATTAGGAGCACTAAATTTACCTCTTGGAGAATTAAAAAATAAAGTTGGACTTTTAATTCCAAACCATGGACAAACAATTATAGTATATTGTCAAATGGGAGGAAGAAGTAAAAAGGCTTCAAATATTTTAACTAAAATGGGATATACAAATGTATATCAATTAAAAGGTGGATTAGATTCAATCTAATCCACAAATTTTTTTTGCTCTTTCGATATCATCAGAGGTAGCCTCACGGACATCTTCTAAATCATAAGGAATATCTAAATTTTTCCACTTAAACTTTCCCATAGAATGATATTTAAGAAATTCAACTTTTCTAACTGTTTTTAGAGAAGATAAGAAATCTCTTAATTTCAACAAATCTTCTTCATCATCAGTTATGCCAGGAATAATAACTTGCCTAATCCACATATCTATATTATTATCGCTTAGAAAATGTGCAAACTCTAACTCTTTTTCATTACCAAAACCAACTAATTCTTTGCACTTATCAGAGTCTATATGTTTTATATCTAATAAAACTAAATCTGTATATTTTAATAATTCTTTTACATCATCAGTAATATCAACCATACCGTGAAGTATCAATAGCTGTATGGATACCATACGACTTTAGTTTCTTAAAAAGATTAATTAAAGATTTAACCTGTATTAATGGTTCACCACCAGAAATAGTAACTCCACCAGTAGGCATTATATAATTTTTATAATTTAATATTTTATTTATTATTTCCTCTACTGAAATTAGTTCTCCAGAATGTAAATCCCAAGTATCACGATTATGGCAATATTTACAACGAAGAAAACATCCTTGTAAAAAGACTACATATCTAATTCCAGGTCCATCAACTGTTCCAAATGATTCAAAAGAATGGACACGCAAAAAATTATTCTCCATAAAATCCTCCGAAAATGAAAAATGGGTAAAAAATCATCCATTTTTCCATGATGTAGGGGCACATTGCATGTGCCCTTTATAATTTATTATATCTTTTCATGAATAGTCCTATTAATAACATCCAACTGTTGTTCACGAGTAAGTTTTGTAAAGTTAACAGCATATCCAGAAACCCTAATAGTAAGTTGAGGATACTTTTCAGGATGTTCCATAGCATCAACTAATAAATCTCTATCAAAAACATTTACATTAATATGATGACCTGTTTGAGCAAAGAAACCATCTAACATACCAACTAAGTTATTAGTTTGAGTCTCATCATCATGACCTAATGTTCCAGGTGTAATAGAGAAAGTATAAGAGATACCATCTTCTGAATAATCATAAGGTAGTTTTGCGATACTATTCATAACAGCAAGAGCACCATTAATATCTCTACCATGCATTGGATTTGCACCAGGTCCAAATGGAGCACCATAACGTCTACCATCAGGAGTATTTCCAGTATTTTTTCCATAAACTACATTTGAGGTAATTGTAAGAACAGATAAAGTAGTTTTAGCACCTTTATAAGTTTTATATTTTTTTAGTTTTCCTAAGAAATCTTTAACTAAAGTAATACCTATTTCATCAGCTCTATTATCATCATTACCAAACTTAGGGAAATCACCTTCAATAGAATAATCAACAGCAAGGCCAGTTTCATCTCTTATAACTTTAACTTTAGCGTATTTAATAGCTGAAAGAGAGTCTACAACAACAGAAAAACCAGAAATACCACATGCCATAGTTCTTAAAATTTCTTTATCATGTAAAGCCATTTCTAAAGCTTCATAAGAATATTTATCATGCATATAATGTATGCAATTTAAAGCTTTTAGGTATATTTTTGCTACATAATCTAGCATAACATCATATTTACGCATAACCTCATCATAATCCAAATACTCAGAGGTTATAGGTGAGAACTCAGGAGTAATTTGTTTACCAGTTAATTCATCTCTACCACCATTAATAGCATATAATAGAGCTTTAGCAAGATTTGCTCTCGCACCGAAAAATTGCATTTGTTTACCAATTTTCATTGCAGAAACACAGCAAGCTATACCATAATCATCACCTAAAGTAATTCTCATTAAATCATCGTTTTCATATTGTATAGAAGATGTTTTAATAGAAAGACCTGTGGCAAATTTTTTAAATCCTTCAGGTAATCTTGTAGACCATAATACTGTTAAGTTTGGTTCAGGAGCAGCACCTAAAGTATTTAAAGTATTTAACATTCTAAAAGAGTTCTTGGTAACTAAAGTTCTGCCGTCAATTCCCATACCACCAATAGATTCAGTAACCCATACAGGATCACCAGAAAATAATTCGTTATATTCTGGAGTTCTTAAAAATCTTACTAATCTTAATTTCATAACAAAGTGATCCATAATTTCTTGTGCTTCTTCTTCTGTAATATATCCAGCTTTTAGATCTCTTTCAAAATATATATCAAGGAAAGTAGAAATTCTACCTATACTCATAGCAGCACCATTTTGATCTTTAATAGCTGCAAGGTAACCAAAATATAACCATTGAACTGCTTCTTTAGAATTAGAGGCAGGTTTTGAAATATCAAATCCGTATTTTGAAGCCATACTTTTTAAAGCATTTAGTGCAAGAATTTGTTCACTAATTTCTTCACGTTCACGAATAGTTGCTTCATCTAAATCATCAATATCTAATAAATCAAGAATATGCTTCTTTTCTTCAATTAAAACATCAACACCATATAAAGCAACACGTCTGTAATCACCTATAATCCTTCCACGACCATATCCATCAGGAAGACCTGTAAGAAGGTGTGAAGAACGAGCAAGACGAACATCAGGTGTATATACACTAAATACACCATCATTATGAGTTTTTCTTATTGAATGATAAATTTTATCTAATTCCGGGTCAACTTCTTTCCCACAAGCCTCACAAGATTTCTCTACAATTCTGATACCACCATTAGGCATAATTGCTCTTTTTAAAGGAGCATCTGTTTGAAGACCGACAATATCTTCTAAATCCTTATTGATATATCCAGGTTGAAAAGCATCAACGCTAGATGGAGTTTTAGTATCAATATCAAGAACTCCACCTTCTGACTCTTTTTCTTTTTTATATAATTCAAGAACTTGTTTCCAAAGCTCTTGAGTTTTTGGTGTACTACTAGCTAAAAAGCTAGAATCACCACAATATGGTGTGTAATTTTTTTGAATAAATTCTCTTACGTCAATTTCGGTTTCCCAATTTCCACCATCAAAACCATTCCATTGGGTAAATCTCATAAATACCATCCTTTCTTATTTTGCAAAATAATTAGATTTTCCACTGATAAACATTAAATTAATAGTAATCATATAAGAAAAAATATAAAATTTTACAAAATCTCTCTTAAATATATATATTTCTAATATCTCTATTAGGATACCACAAACACAAAAAATTATCAATAAAAAATATAATAATAAATATATACTTTTAAAAAAATATGTGATAAAATATAATAGAAAATAAAAAAAGGAGTGGTAAAAATGGAATATAGATTTAAGCCAGAAGGAGTTTGTTCTAAAGAAATGATAATAGAACTTGATGGAGACGTTATAAAATCTGTAAAAATTGTTGGAGGATGTCCTGGAAATACTGTTGGATTAACATATATGATACAAGGAAGAAAAATAGATGAAGTAATTGAAAAATTAAAAGGGATTCCATGTGGAGCAAGAAGCACATCTTGTCCAGATCAATTAGCAAAAGCATTAGAAAATATTAAACATAAAATGTAGAATGAGGCACATTAAATGTGCCTCTAAAAAATCTAGAAAATAAATTTGGCATTTTCCTTGTAATATATTAAAGAAAATGATAATATTTAAAAGAAGAATCTTTGATTTTTCTTATTTGTTCATATCGAAGGAGAGTTATGTTAGATATAATTACTTTATTAAGAGAAAAAATAGATACAAAGGATATATTAGAAAATGAGCCAATGTCTAAACACACAACATTTAAGGTAGGAGGAAATGTAGATTTATTAGTTAGGGTTCATAATGCCCAACAAATAAAATTTGTTCTTAATCTTGCAAAAAATAATAATATACCAATATTTATTTTAGGAAATGGAAGCAATTTATTAGTTAAAGATAAAGGAATAAGAGGAATAACTTTAAAAATAGAATTAAAAGATATAAAAATAGATAAAAAAGATGAAAAAGTATATGTTACAGTAGGAGCAGGAAATAAAATGCCAGAAATTGCCGGAAAATTGCTAAGAGAAGAAATCAGTGGTTTTGAATTTGCAGCAGGAATTCCAGGAACAATTGGCGGATTTATTAGAATGAATGCAGGAGCATATGGAAAAGAAGCAAAAGATATTGTAATAGAAACTACTATATTAGATCATGATGGCAGTATTAAAAAGATTATAGGTAAAGAGCATGAGTTTAGATATAGAGAAAGTGCTTTTCTAAATATGGAAGCAATTATATTAGATACAAAATTGGAATTAAATTATGGAAAAAAAGATGAAATACAAGAATTAATGGAAAAATATAGGAAATCTAGATTTGAAAAACAGCCTTTAGAATTTCCTAGTGCAGGAAGTACTTTTAAAAGAGGAGATAACTTTATAACAGCAAAATTAATAGACGAATGTGGTCTAAAAGGATATTCTATAGGTGGAGCAATGGTATCAACAAAACATGCTGGCTTTATTATAAATACAGGAAATGCAACTGCAAAAGATATTTTAGAATTAATAGATTATGTTAAAAAAGTAGTATTAGAAAACACAGGAAAAGAATTAAAACTTGAAATAGAAATTATTGGAGAAGATTAATAAATGCAGTAGAAGGGATGATATAAGAAGTGAAAGGGTTTTTAAAGTGGTTTAAATCAGGAACTAAAATGAAAAGGTGGATGTTCCTTATAATAGTGGGAATTGCGTTAAGTTGTTATGGATTTTCTGAAATAATTGCAATGAAGAGTTTATCAATTTTAGATTTGATAAAAGTAGTAGCATTATTTATAATAGGATTTATACTTATTGTAGTAGGACTGATATATAGTCAAAAAAGAGTATTAGAGCTACTTATAGAAGAAACAGATGATAGAATTGGAAAAAATAAAAAAGATGTTAATGCAACTTCATTAATTTTTAACAAAAAAGTATATAATCAAGGGCCAAAAATAGTAGCTATTGGAGGAGGCTCAGGACTTAACATTGTATTAAAAGGGCTTAAAAATTATACAGACAATATAACAGCAATTGTTGAAACATCTGGATATAGTAAGCAATATATATTAGATGGAATTGTAGCATTATCAAAAAATGAAGAAGAAATGGAAACAATTTTGAAATCCAAAATAGCTAAAAATAGGCTTCCATTTGGAGAATCTTTTTTACAATCAATGCAATCAGCATTTGTAGATTTATCAACAGCTATGGAAAACCTTAGCAAAGTATTAAATATAACAGGAAGAATAATACCTGTTACAATGGATGAAATGACAATATGTGCAGAATTAGAAAATGGAACAATTATAGATGATAAAGAAAAATTACCTAATGTAGTAATGGACAAGATTACAAAGATAAATAGAGTGTATGTATCTCCAACAAATTGTAAGACAGCACCAGGAGTAATAGAAGCAATAATGGAAGCAGATGCAATAATAATAGGTCCAGGAAGTTTATATACAAATGTTATTCCAAACCTATTAATAAAAAATGTATCAAAAGCTATACAAGAAAGTAAAGCAAAAAAGATATATATAAGTAACATCATGACAGAACCAGGACAAACAGATGATTTTTCACTATATGACCATATAAAAGCAATTCTTGATCATGCAAGAAACTCTATTATAGATTATTGTATATATGATACTGGAGAGATTATACCAGAATATGTTAGAAGATATAATGAGCAAGGAGCAGACATTGTAGAGCAAGATATAAAGAAGATAAAAGATCTAGGAATAAAAGTTATACAAAGAAACTTTTCTATTGTAGATGACCATACAATCAGGCATGACCCAGCATTAGTAGCAGATTCAATTATAGAAATAATTTGTGATGATATGGTATTTAAAGACATGCAAAATGCCCCTCAATATATTAGTATGAACACAAAATTAAAAAAGAGTAATAAAAAAAGAAAAATAACCCAAAAGAAGAAAAAAACAAATGAAAACAACAGAAAGACCAAACCGAGCAGAATGAAAAACTATAAGAAAAAAAGTAAATTTGCTAATAAATATAATGAAAGAATTAAATCGATACAAGAAAGTGAAGAAATGAGACAAAAAAGATTAGAAAGCCTAAAAAAATAAATTACATTAACTAAGGAATCATAGAGAAGAACAATAGAAGGGAAGAAAAATCAATGAAGAAAAATAATAAGGAAGAAACTCTTTTAGAAAAAGATATTTCAAAAGAATGGTTAATAACAAATGGAATAGGAGGATATGCCTCATCTACAATAATAGGATGTAATACAAGAAAATATCATGGACTGTTAGTTGCACCATTAACCCCACCAGCTTTAAGATATGTAATATTATCTAAAGTAGATGAAAGTATAGAATTTAATGATAACAAATATAACTTATATACAAATATGTGCAAAAATAGTATATCAGAAGGATACAAATATTTAACAAAATTTGATAATGAATATATACCAAGCTTTACTTATAAAGTAGAAGATGTTATAGTTAAAAAGATAGTATGCATGGAATATGGAAAAAACATAACTTGTATTTCATATAAAATCAAAAATGGAAATCATAAAACAAAATTAACATTATCACCAATAGTAAACTATAGGAGTGCACATGTAGCAAGCATTTATCACCAATTTGATATTGAACAAGAAAAAGAAAATAATATAGTTAAGATAGTATTAGACAGACACTTTAATAATCCTATATATATAAAAGCGAGTGAAGGAAATTATATAGAGCATAATCAAGATATATTTAAAGGAATGTTCTATATAGAAGAAGAAAAAAGAGGATTTGATGCAGAAGACAACTTAGTAGTACCAGGACGTTATGAAATTAATATTAATGAAAATGAAGAAAAGGAAATAACATTTATATGTTCATTAAATGAAGAAATAGAAAATACAAATGTAAAAGATGTAATAACAAATGAAATTTTTAGACTAAGAAAGTTATTTAAAAAATCAAAACTATTGGATGATAAATGTGATGAAAAAATGATACAGCAATATTTAATTTCAGCAGACAACTTTATAGCATATAGAAAAAACACAAAACTACACACAATACTCGCAGGATTCCCATGGTTTTTAGATTGGGGAAGAGACTCTTTAATTGCTTTTGAAGGATTATTATTAATACCACATAGATATGATATTGCAAAAGAAATAATCTTAACATTTACAAATAACATAAGATTTGGGTTAGTTCCAAATGGATTTGCGGATGATAATAATAGACCATTATACAATAGTGCAGATGCATCATTACTATTATTTGAACAAATCAATAAATATCTAAGATATACAAGTGATATAGAATTTATAAAGAGTATATATAGCAAACTAAAAAACATAATAGACTATTATAAAAGAGGAATAGACTTTGATGAAAATAACATTCATTTAGACGGAGATGGTTTAATATCATCAGGAACAATAAACACACAAAACACATGGATGGATGTAAAATATGATGGATATGCAATAACTCCAAGAAATGGAAAAGTTGTTGAAATAAATGCGTTATGGTACAATGCATTAATGACAATGGAGGAACTATCAAGCATATTTGAAGGCAAAAAAGTTTCAAAAGAATACAGAGAATTGGCAGACAAATGTAAAGAAAGTTTCAAAAATCAATTTTATAATGAAAAAAAGAAATGTTTATATGATGTAATTGGAGATAGCAAAATAAGACCAAATCAACTATTTGCATTAAGTTTAACATATCCAATACTAGACATAGAAAGTGAAATAGCAAAAAATGTTATATCAACAGTAGAAAAAAAGCTATTAACCAAATATGGACTAAGAACACTTGCAAAAGGAGAACCAAACTATGTAGAAATATATGAAGGAGACTCCTTAAAAAGGGACTTAAGTTATCATCAAGGACCAGTATGGCCATGGTTATTAGGATTATATTATGATGCATTAAGAAACATGATGAATACAAGTGATGAAGAACAAAAAGAAAAAATAGCAAAAAAAATAAAGAAACTAAAAAAAGACACAAAAGAAACCTTTATGAAAGCATTATATGCAGATGGAGTAATGGGAAGTATATCAGAAATATATGACACACAAGAACCATATCAAGGAAAAGGGACAACAGCTCAAGGGTGGAGTATAGCGGAGGTATATAGAATTATATTAACATAGAGAACAAAACCACGTAGTGGATTTTGTGATATATGTTTAATATAATTCTATATATGGAGCAAAATCGTGATAAATTTGGCTTTGCCAAATTTAACTCGAGAGAAGGGAGAGATAAATTTACAAAGCCAAAATTAACTCGAGTGTAAAGAAATATAAATTTACTTTGTAAATTTATCTTGAATGAAACGTATTTTGATCCAAAGTATATAGATTAATATAAATGAAAGGACTAAAAAAATGACAATAGAAGAACTAGAAAAGGAACTAAAAAGTGAAAAACTAGCACCAATATATGTATTATATGGGGAAGAAATATTCCTTTTAGAAAATTGTCTAAAAAACATAAAGAAAAACTTTGGAGAAATAGCAAACGGAATAAATTATATACAAATAGACGAAACAAACCTAAACACATTAATATCAGAAATGCAAACACCAGCCTTTGGATATCCTAGAAAATTAATTGTAGTAAAAAACGCAAAACTATTAAAAAAAGAAGCAAAAAAAAGAGGAAGCAATATAGACATAACATCAACAAGAGAAAAGCTAAATGAATACATAAAAATAAATCAACGAGAAGAAAACATATTAGTAATCATAGAAGAAGAAATAGACAAAACCGAACTATTAGAAACAATACAAAAAAATGGAGGAATAATCTGTAATTTTGAATTTCAAAAGCCATATCAAATAGAAAAAAGATTAAAAGAAATTTGTAATAAGTATAAAGTAAATATTACAACAGCTACAACAAACCATCTGATAGATGTATGTGGAACAAACATGCAAACATTAATAAGCGAAATAAGAAAATTAATAGACTATGTAGGAGAAAATGGAACAATACAAAATAAAGACATAGACTCAATGTGTACAAAAACAATAGATAGTAACATATTTGACTTAACAGATAATATGGGCAAAAAGAATATCACACAAGTAATAAAAATATTAAATGAACTATTATATTCAAAAGAACCAATACAAAAAATATTAATAACTCTATATAATCATTGTAAAAAAATATATACAGTAAAATTAGCAGAAGAGCAAAATAGAAATATAGCGACAGAACTAAACTTAAAACCAAATCAAATATTTTTAGTAAATAAATACAAAACACAAAGTAAGTACTTTAAAACTGTAGAACTAGAAACAATATTACATGAATTAATAAATTTAGATTATAACTATAAAATAGGCAATATTGATATAAACATAGGACTAGAGAGTATACTATGTAGGTATTGTTCGTAATTAGATTATGAATTAAATAACTTATTGTTTTTAGAGCAAAATGGTGATAAAATAGAAATAATGAATATATAAAAAATGCTTTAGATGAAGCAGAAAAAGAAGCTGATAACCCAAATACCCAATACCTTACTCATGAAGAAGTGTTTGATAAATTGAGGAGGAAATTGAATGGATGAAAAATATGAAGATACTATGGAAATAAGAAGAATTTTGTATGGTAGAAGAAATTTTAGTAAATTAGTATAGAGAGGGAAGATAATATATGGAAGAAATGGAAAATATAAATGGAAATAAAATAATTTGGAAAACCCCAAATTTTGTAGCAGTAGCTTCAGAAAGACCTTTAGTTTCAAGAGAAGAAGGTGGGCATATTAAAATACATGCTTCAGGAGATAAATATAGATTTGACTCAAATTTAGACTTTACACCAGACTTAGTATTAGAAGAAAAAAGACTATCTCAGATGATATGTGAAGCATATGTAAAAGCAATGAAAAAACGTGGTATAGACATTATTAGATTAAATTTTTTTGAAGCTGGTAACTGGGCTTGGAAACCAGATAAAGAAGGAAATACTAAAAAGCCATTTTTTCATGAACATATCTTCGGTAGAACTGTGGATGCAAAAAAACAAAAATGGCCAGAAGCGCCATATCTTCCAGATAGATCTACAGGATTTTATGATGATTTCAAACCTTTAAATGATGAAGATATAAAATGTATTATAGAGGAAATGGAAACTTTAGAAAAAAGCGAAAAATATAATAAAATAAAATGGAAATTTTCAAGATGATTTAGACTTGTTTGAGACAAAATAAAGTACAAATTAAATATGTTGTTGAATAAAATGGCGTAAATATTGAAATATAATCATTTTAAGAATTCTGCTGAAATTATTAGAGAAAATTATAATGATTATAAATATAACTATGTTAGAAATTAAAACTTTGAATAACCCTAAATAATCAAAGCTCTAAATTGGATTTTAAGTGTTTTTTATAAAAAAGACTATAGGTTATATGGTTATTAATATATAATGAAATACACAAAAGTGGTTAATATCAATATATATAGGCATATTATATTATAATCCTATTCCTTATTGCACAAAACTTTGATAATGGACACCAAATTTTGAACAATTAAATAAACCTATAATATTTTTAATAAAAATGCATAAAATATAGTATATTTATTATGCATATATTACTTGACAGTTACAACCAAAAAATAGTATAATAAATATAAGAAAATCGTGGTGTTTCACTACCATTTAAAAATGAGAAAGTTATAAATCGGGTGTTTCACAACCTTTAATTGAGAAAGTTATAAATCGGGTGTTTCGCAGCCTTTAAAATGAGAAAGTTAAAATCAAGAGAGGGTATCTTAAGTGATATTCTTCTCTTATTTTATAGAAGGAGTACCAAATGAAATTAAATTTATATAGTGTAAGTGATAAATACATAAACTATTTAAGACAATTTGATGATAAAATTTATGACAATAAAGAAGAAATAAGAACTCATGAAAGAAAATACTTGGGAGTTGTATTAACTGTAAATGAATTCAATTATTATATTCCAATGTCTTCGCCTAAAAAATCAGATTATTTAGATATTGATAAAAAGATTATTAGAAAAGATACAAAAACAATAATAAGAATTCTTGAAAGTAATCGTTTGTATGGAACTTTAAGAATAAGTAATATGATACCTGTTCCAATAACTGAATTAGAACCATATATGGTTTCAAACGAAACTGACTCAAAATATAAAGAATTAATACTTGGAGAGTTAAGATACATAAATAACAATAGTAATAAGATTATAAAATATGCCAAAACTGTTTATAATCAAAAAGCTAAAAATATTGATATAGGTTATATAAAAAATACAGTTGATTTTAAATTATTAGAAGAAAAATTAAGAGAATGGAACGAGAAAAAGTAGTGTTATCATTTACTTTAAGCTATAAGTGTGATATAATACAGTAAGTTTAAACTAAAAGCTTATTGTTTTTTTATATGTAACTATAAACATTGCTTGTTAAAAGTTAGGAGGAGTCGATATGAATTTACCTACTATAATTTTGTTCGCAGTTATAGGAGTTATTGTTATTTCAACAATAGCATTTATGAAAGCATTCATCCATGCTTCGGCTGAAGAAATACTTCCTGCTGTTGTGAAAGCTGCTAGAGAAGGTGAGTATCCTCAATTTTATGCTTTAAATATGGAAAAAACGAGAAACATATTTTAAAGTAATACTAAAAATTATCCTTCTATGATATAGGAGGATAATTTTATATGTGTTTTTTATAATTAAGAAAGTAATCGAGATAGGAGAGAGACTCTTTTCGGAAATCATATATAATTAAAAATACGAAAGTTTTGAAATTTGTAATTAGTTACAACAAATTTCATTTTGCGCAAAGTTACTTTATATAAATTTTAAAACCGAACATTTGTCTAAAATAACTTTTTACATATTATAATGATAAATTTATAATTTTGTGAATTGGATTTAATTATCAAACTAATTATATTATTTTATAATTTAAAAGCTTCAGAATCGTTTTTAAGGAGTTTTTATATAAAACTTAACAGTTATATATTTAAGATTTATTTCTTGATAATATGATTAATAAAATTTATATAAAATAACTCAAATACTGATATTTTAAGGATTTGGCAAAATTATTGAAAATAGCTCAAAAAAGCGATGCACGAGAATCGATTTTAAGCCATTTTTATAAAAAAGACATATAGTTTGTTGTTGATAAAATCGTGAAAAATACTGAAATATATGGATTTTAGAGATTTTGAAAAAAGTAATCTAAATCCATATAATTTTTTAAAAAAATATTAGTTGCAATAATGTAAAAAAATCCAACCAGGAATAAGCTAAAATAATGAAGCTCTAGAATCAATTTTAAGGCATTTTTATTAAAAAGTAGTATAAGTTTGTTGTTGGAATAGTAAGCTGAAAGCAGCTATATTAAAGGAACAGAAAGATTTTGGAGATAGGATTATATATCATGGTTGGATATTTCGATCCTATGCCCAGTTGCACAAAACTTTGATTTTGTGCAAAGTTTATTTGAGATTAAAATTCTTTTTGTATATCTATATTATCCAACTTGCCCTATTTCCCTACTAATATATATGTTAATTTTGTAATAGTAATAATTCTTAAATATTTATATAAGCAAAAATAGCCATACTATTTGGCTAAATTTTGCCTTCATAATTAATTCCTTCTAAAGCATTATCATTTGAGCTCTCATCAAATAGCACATGATAGTAATAGCTTTCTTAATAGATTTATTTAAATTTTGCCAAAAACGTTTCCATACGTTTTAAGAATTCTGCATTATTTTTACTAGCTACCATTTGGTTTAATAATTGTTCAGTAACCTCAGATACAGACATACTTGATAAAGCTTTTCTTAATGCAAACACAGTTTCTAGTTCTTGTGGTAATAATAGTTTTTCTTCACGACGTGTACCTGATTTATTTATATCTATTGCAGGGAAAATTCTTTTTTCAGATAAATTCCTATCTAAGTGAACTTCCATGTTTCCTGTTCCTTTAAATTCCTCAAATATAACATCATCCATTCGGCTCCCTGTTTCTATTAAAGCTGTTGCAAGAATAGTAAGGCTTCCACCATTCTCTATATTTCTCGCAGCACCAAAAAAGCTCTTTGGTTTATGTAAAGCATTTGGGTCAAAACCTCCAGATAAAGTCTTTCCTGATGATGGAATTGTTAAATTGTAAGCTCTTGCTAGTCTTGTTATACTATCTAATAATATAACTACATCCTTATTTTGTTCTGTTAATCTTTTGGCTCTTTCTAATACCATTTCAGCTACTTTTATATGATGTTCTGGTAATTCATCAAAGGTTGAATATATAATATCACCTTTTATAGAACGTTTCATATCTGTAACTTCTTCAGGTCTTTCATCTATTAATAAAACAATCAAATATACTTCTGGATTATTTCTTGTTATGCTATTTGCTATTTTCTTTAATAATGTCGTTTTTCCTACTTTAGGTGGAGCAACTATCATTCCTCTTTGACCTTTACCTATTGGAGACATTAAGTCAATCATTCTCATTGCAACTTCATTTTGTGTTGTTTCTAAACGTAATCTTTCTTCAGGGTGAATTGGTATTAAATCAGAAAAGTTTTTTCTTCTTATACATGTATCTGGTGATTCATCATTAACTTCTCCAACAAAGATAAGTGCAGGAAATTTTTCGCCTTCTTTAGGTGTTCTTGCAATTCCTTTTATTTTATCGCCTGTAAGTAATTTAAATCTTTTTATTTGAATTGGAGATACATATACATCTTTAGGGGTTGATAAGTAATTATCACCTCTTAAAAATCCATATCCATCTGGTAATACCTCTAATATTCCTTCAATTATTTCATCATCTTCATTGGTTACTTTATATGTTTTATCATTTTGTTTTATATCTTCTACTTTTTTTGTTTCTTCTTTTTCTAATAATTCAATTAATTCGTCTTTTTTTAATTTTGATATATTAGTTATTCCCTTTTCTTTTGCTATTTCCCTTAATTCAGTTAATGATTTTTTTTCCATATAAACTTTACCCCCTAGTTATATAATTATACTAAAGTTTCCAATAAAATGCAAACTTTTGTAAGAAATAATACAAGATGAAAATTGCAATATTAATTGCACGTTTTTTATTAAAAATTTAAAAATCTTTAAA
>CAOKMR010000014.1 GCA_948469815.1 uncultured Clostridiaceae bacterium
AAAAAGTAAAATATGGGTGATTAGCTCAGTTGGTAGAGCAGCTGACTCTTAATCAGAAGGTCCGGGGTTCGACCCCCCGATTGCCCACCAAGTAATAGCAAGGCTTTAGAGCTTTGCTTAATTTTTTTATATAATAGGAAAGTTATACTTTCCTATTATATAAATGCTATAATCGCTAGCCCTTGAGATTTTCTCCTTACAGTCGAAAACTCAATCGGGCGAGAACAAATTAAAGAAAAATCTTTGATTTTTCTTATTTGTTCTAAAGAGTTTGCACCAGTTTCGCACCAGTTTTGGTAAAAAAATCATATTGAAAATTTGATAAATGATCCACTAGCTCAGTTGGATAGAGTAAGCAAACTCTTAATCTAATTTGTAAACTTCTTGAATAGCTTGTTTTTTTCGTTTACTAGAAACGCATATATAGTATTTCTGAGTAGTATCAAAATTAGAATGTCCCATTAATCTCATTAATACAATTTCATCCATTCCTTGTTCAGAGCAGAATGTTGCAAAAGAATGTCTTAATCCATAAGGTGTCATAGGTTCTAATTGATGTTTGGCTATAAAACTTTTCATTGCATCAGACAAATTTTCAGCTATATAGGGTTTTCTATATTGGTTTAAAAACATATAACTATTTTCATTCCAGTTCATACCATGATACTTAAATAATTTTTTCTGCTTTTCTTTATGTTCTAGCAATCTTCTTTTTAACTTTGAATTTAATGAAATCCTTCTGTAGCTTTCTGGGGTTTTTAATCTGCCATCTTCCCTTTTGTGTCCTATGATTTTACATTCATCATTATAAATAGGAAAATCTTTATAGGCATTATTTATAATTAATTCATTTGCTATTTCATCTATTGCACACCATTTAAGTCCACAGGCTTCTTCTGGTCTAACACCAGTTAATAGCATTGTTTCAAAAAGTAATGATACATCTGTATCTTCTTTTTCAAAACATTTAAGCCATAAATCTTGTCTATCAGATTCAATAAAGATTATTGTTTCCTCTTTGTCTGTATAAGTTTTTTTTGGCTTTTTAACTCTTGGAACATAAAAAATATAATTATGTTCTCTAGCAAAGTCAAAAATCATTTTTAAAACAATATAAATAGCTTCTTTATTACGATAACCATTAAAAGAATTTATGCAATCTTTTAAGTCTTGTTCAGTAATAAATGCTATGTTTTTATTATCCTTAAAATATGGTATTATTTGTGTATTTATTATATCATTATATCCTTGTATGGTTTTTGGACTTAGAGGTTTTGGGTTATCATTATTTTTTTTAGTTAATGATAATTTATATCTAAACCACTCCAAAGCAACTGTTTCAAAATCTTTTGGGTTAACGGGTTTTAATTGGTTTGGTTCTTCAAATGTAAATGGTTGATTTCGAAGAACATTATTAGATTGAACAAGCTGGTTCTTATTTTGAGATACTTTAACTTGTGAATAAACAGTAGGAGGAATAGTTGCATTGTCTAGTACTGTTAAAATTTGAAATACTGTAGTAGCTGATTTCATTACATCTGTATCTGTTGTTAATCTCAATTCTTGTATTGAAATCATAATAGAATCATAAATGTTAAGACATATTTCTTTTCTTAATAAATTCATTTTTTTATATTCAGATAGTTTTTCAGCCATTTTATTTAATATTTTACAAACAGCATCCTTTTCAGAGATACCACTATAAGCTGTAATTCTTGGATTTTTACCACCTCCAATCACTTTTAAAGTTACTCTTGCTTGAAAGCCATTATCTTTGCTAGCAACATTAATTGTGTAATGACGTTTTAATTCATTTCTGTTTTGTTTTTTTATTGTCATTGTACTTGTATTATTTGTACTCTGTATTTTTTTCATAACATTTTCCTTTCCGTTTAGAAAGTACAGAATATAAATAAATAAAAAAACGAATGTGAATATAATTATTTAAAATCTATTTATATTCTAACGTATAATATCCAATTTGTCAGCCCTTAACATTGAAAAAATTAATAACCACCATATTGCCCATAGTTTTCTGCAAACCATTTAGGCAATAATTCTTTGTTTATAATAATTTTTCTTTTAAATCTTACTGCTGGAAAACCATCTACTTTAACTAATTGCAACATTAAATTTCTACCTATACCTAACATTTCTCTTGCTTCATCTACAGTTAATCCCAATTTTGTATTTTCTTCATTTGTTATCAATGTAGAATTCCTCCTTTCTCAAATTAGTAAGAGTAAAATTTATCCCTCTACTATATAAATGTCATTGACCCATGAAAAAAACGCAAATTAAAAAAATTTTTTTAAATTATTACCCTTCTACAAGGTACATGCCGTCAAAACATCAAAAAATTAAAATTTTTTAAAAATTTTTTTAAATTCTTTTTTCAATAGTTATTGTGTTAGAAGATTAATTATAGCAAGAACTTACAAATTGTCTATTAATCTAAAGGTATAAGGTTTAGCATAATAAGAAATAAGAGCATAGCATAAATTTTAAAAATTATGCTATACTCATTATTTTAGACTCTAATATAAAATTAATAAATAAAAAGGATTAATTCATGAAAATATAAATTTATATAAAAAAATAATTGTTATTATTTATTATAAATCAGATCCAAGTCTATTATTTTTTAGTTTATTATAATCTGTATTTTGTAAAATTTTGTAAATAATAGATTCTACTTTTGTATTATTCGGAACTAATATTTTCTTATATGATTTACTATTTATTAAATTTATTTCTATAATATCATTTTTCAACATATTAATTGAAGCCTTAATTTCTTCACTAGGATTTTTTATATTAGTTAAAATATTCAACAAATTTTCGATTATCAATATCAATTTATTTGAATTACCTTTGTTTAGAAGAATAAAATATTCTTTTTCAGATTTTATATAATTATATTTTATATATCTATTTGCAGAGTAATATTTTCTTTAATTCTTTTAGCTAATATATATAATAGCTCTTGTCCATTTAATAAATCAAAAACATCTGCAAAAGAATATCCTCTCATATATAAAGAGTATAATATTTCTGTTACATGTTTATCTGTTTCAGTAAATTCCAAATTCATATATCCTCCCTTAAATGTTAGATTTGTAGTAACAATTATAATTAAAAAAAATTATAAAATACCCTTGAATATTTATAATAAATGAAGGGAATATTTTATATATGAAAAGCAAAAAGTTAAATGGTAAAGCAAATATAGTTGGTACAAATATACAAACATATAGATTGCAACAAGGTTTATCACTTAGACAATTAAGCGATAAATTATCTTTATATGGTGTTAATTTATATCATTCTGATATTTTTGATATAGAAAATCATACTCGTTTAGTTAAAGATTTTGAACTAAAACCCATATGTAAAATTCTTAATATCACTTATGACCAAATATTCGAAGACACAGATAAAGACTATTTAGTATAAGTTATTTTGTTATTTATATTGTTTGTTAGATTTGTACTAACATTTTGCACAAAAAAATAAAAGATTATTGAAGTGCTTTTCTACAATTTAAACAAATATTTTTTTCATTATATTTTGTAAGATTTTCTTTGCTACCACAAAAAATACAATCATTATATATCTTTCTTAATAAAATTCCATTTTTTTTAGGAATAAAATCGACTGTATTATGTTCTTTTAAATCATATTTTTCTCTAAGCTCAGCAGGTACAGTTACTCTGCCTAAATCATCCATTTTTCTAAATCCAGTTTCTTTCATTAATTTAACTCCTTTCGCAATTTACTATTACCAGATTATACCATATTTATTAAAAAAGTAAATACAAAATATTTATTTTTTATATAAAATCAAATATTTAATATTGTTATAAATCCAAATGTTTTAACTTATACTTTATATGGGTGATTATATGTCAGAGATTGAAAATAGCAAGGAATTTAAAAGTAATACATTGGGAGAAAATATAAAATATATAAGAAAAAAAGCTAATTATACACAAGAAGAATTTTCCGAAAAATTAGGAATTACACCACAATTTTTAAGCTCTGTAGAAAGAGGAATTGCTGGAATTAGTATAAATACAGCCATTAAGATTTGTCAAATTACAGAGTGTTCACCAATGCTATTATTTAAAGATATTATTAAAGTAAATTCTATTGATGATAAATATGATTTATTAAATGAAAAAGATAAATCTGTTATTAACAAAATGATTGAGTATTTACTTGAAAATAAATAAAAATTAAGCACTAGCAAAGAATATAACTGTTAGTGCTATATCAATTTCAAAAAAGTAGATTTATTAAATTTTATAATTTAGATATAATTAAAAATTAGAATTATACTCTTATACTTTAATAAAGGAAAGTGGTTCTCTTTAGAAGACGTCATAAGGATAGCCTATTTCCTTTTATTTTTCTTTGTTTCCATCTACAGCTATGATGTTTCTTATTCATTATAATTACTGATTGTTTTAAATCTACTTCAGTAATTTCTTTCACATTTGCAGTTTTTATATTTTGTATTTGTAATCTATGTAAAATCTTGCTATATGTAAATATATTTTATCCAATTCTTTTTCTGAATCAGTAGTCATTTAATTCTCTATTCCATTTGTAATTTAATTTGATAAATATATTATACTAGCATAGCGAAGTATAATATACATAGCAAAATTTATTTTGCGTCCGAACAACCTCCATTTTTTTATACGGTATGTTCGCCAGCATGGTCCTTTGGACCACAAATAGCTGTTTAGGGAAAAATCCCTAAAACCCTTTTTGCCCTCTGGGAGATAATTTTTCGTTTTATTTTTTGAAAAAATGGAGCATTTTTTACTTCACTTTGGTCAATTTTTTTTATTAAAAAATATTAAAACTCGTTATAATTTTTTGTCTCATCTTGCTGTACTTTTTCTTTCAAAAATTCATTATTTTTATAAAATTTTTCATCTACATAGATTATTTATATTACATTTTTTTCTTTATCTTTATCATTATTTAATACACTCCTTAATCTTATACACTTATTTCTTCTAAACTTCTTAGATAGTTTTTAATGTTTTCTAAAATAGTATCAATATTTTCATTTGTCCAGTTATAATTATTAGATAGATTAGCTATAAAAATTGGTTCACTTAATACTAAATTCACAGTATTATAAAGTTCTTGGGTTTCATGAATATTTATGTCACTATCAAAAATTAATATTTTCATATAATGTAAAATTTTATCTTTATCTAAATTTCCTTCAGTTATTAACCAATACAAGTCAAATACGTCTCTATATCTTGTCGATAGGGGACCAAATTTTAATATAGGAATTAATTTTTCTGTAAAAATTTGTTCCTTTGGATTAACTAAAAATTCTATATTTCCATCAATGATTTGTGTATTTAATAGTAAAATATCTTGATGAATATCTGTATATTTATGTACTCCAATATCTAACTTAACATTATAAGTTTTTCTATGACTATCTGTTATACTAACTGTTAGTCTTTTTCCATGATAATCTTGATGTGATAGTTCTTCAATTTTATTTTTGTCAATACTTAATTTAAAACCATCAATACTATCTAATTTGCTAAGTTCAATAAAAATATTAATAATATTTTCTGTTGCTATAGACATATTAATTAAGTCCATATCAATATCTACAGTTGCTCTACGAATATTGTTTGTTAAATGGAACATTACAACTCCACCTTTAATTGTGATTTTATCACTGTATTTGGAATTATAAATTCTATTTATTATAATATCTTGACAGACCTTAGAAATAGCATAGTTTCTATTATAACCTTCTTTAATATATTGACGTACACATTCATTTAAATCATTCATTACATCACTTCCTTTTCTATAGTTTGCATTATATATGAACTATTAAATACTTGAGCATATTTATAAACTTTCATAAAGTTCAGTTCATTTTTAATTTTTCGATAATTGTTTATAACTTCTTTATATAATTCATAGGGTAATTTTGTTTTATACCTAATAAGTTCTATCAACAATCTTTCTTTATCATATATATAGATTTCTGTTTCTTCTATTTTGCATTTGGATAATCCAATTTTTAAAAAGTCTTTTTTCATGAAAAATTGTTTTACAGAAGAATCCTTTATTATATAAGATTTTATATCTGTTGCTAAGTAGTAATATTCTGGTATTTTGTCTGTTAGTTCATAGTAATAAAAAGCACTATTTAAAGTTAATATTACATTTGGATATTTTTTTACTATTACAGATAAATCATTTGGGTATTCTTCATCAGAATAAATACCTCTTGAAATTTTAAATAATTCTTTATCTTTAACATTTTTTTCTATTTGATATTTACTTAATCCTTTTTCTAATAATTCATTAAAATAATATAACATTTTTATATCCCTTTTTCATTATAAACAAACAAATCGGTTTTTGTCAACAAAAAACCGATTTGTCTGTAAATTTTGTAACGATTATTCACATTCCAAAATGATGCACCATTTTTAAAAATTTTCGCACCAGTTTCGCACCACTTTGGAGGTTTTTATTAAATTTATTTAAACTTCTCTAAACTATAAAAATTTTTTCTCAAACTCCTTATATTTCCTTAATTCATCATTTTCTCCATAAAAACTCAAGAACTCTTTGAAAGAAAGAGGCAAGACATGAATTTAATATATCTTTATGTTAAATAAGTCGCAAGTTTTTCGAGATAACATATATTACATTTTCATGTCAAATTTTATATTATATTGAAAGTTAAAATTTTTTAATATATAATTGTTTATAGAGGTGTTAAAATGAAAAGAAAGAAAATTATTAAATTAATATTACTAGTTATATTATTTATTTGTATTTTAAATGCTAAAACTTTTGCAACATCAGATTTTGCATATGAATTAGATGAAGATAATAATGCAATTATAACAGCATATAATGGAAATGAGAGTGATATTACTATTCCAAGTATCATAGATGGATATAATGTTAAAGATATAAAAGATCATGCATTTGATGAAAGTAAAAATAATACTAATGGTAAAATTTTAAAGAATGTTATTATTAGTGAAGGAATTACATCTATTGGAAATTTTGCATTTGTCGGATGTACAAATTTAGAAAGTGTTGTATTACCTGAAACTTTAACTTCTTTAGGTGATCAAACATTTATAGGGTGTAATAAATTAAATAAAATTAATATCCCATCAAAAGTAACAAGTTTTGGATTTTCAGGATTTATGTTTCAAGAAACAGGACTTCAAGAAATTGTGATACCAGATAATATAAAGAACATTCCAGATCAAACATTTAGAATATGTAAAGAATTAAAGAAAGTAGTGGTATATTCAGATGACGTAGTATATGGATCTGATGTATTTCAATATTGTTCAGAAGACTTAGTATTATATGGAAATGAAAACTCTACAACACAAGAATATGCAACGCAAAATAATTTACAATTCAAGATTATATCAAGTATGGATGAAGATATTCCAGTAACATCAATTGAATTAAATAAAACATCTTTGTCATTAGATATTGGAGAAACAGCAAATTTATCAGTTACTATATTACCAGATAATGCAACTGATAAATCCTTAAATTGGTTTAGTAGTGATCCTGAAATTGCAACAGTAAACAATGGAAAGATAGTTGCCAAAAGTGTTGGAACAGCAACAATAACTGTTTCAAATGTAGATAATACTAAAAAAGCTACTTGTAACGTTAATGTAACAAATGAAAATTCTAATTTGCAAAAGCCATCTAATAATGTTGGTAGTACTTCTAGTAATGCTGTTGATAAAACAGTAGTAAATAATAAAATACCACAAGCTGGAGTAAGCAATTGTATAGCAGTTTTATTATTAGCATTATTTGTAATATCTATAATAATGTCTATATTGTATAAGAAGTATAAAATTTAAAATAATGTATTACATAATAACTAAAAATTAAAGCATAGGTTTTCCTATGCTTTAATTTTTAGTTATTATGTAATATTATAAGAAGGTTATAATATTCACAAAATAGTAGAGAAATATATGGGGCACTCTTTGGGAGTCAGTAAAATATAAATTAAGCCATTTAGTAATTGCCAAACTATATAATCAATGATATAATAGCACAGTAACTTTAAGAGGGAGAAGATACAAGAAATTACGAAATATTTTTTAGAATTATAGAAGAAAGAGAGGTACTTATGGGAAAAGCAAAAGTATATTTTAGTGAAAAAATAACTCCAGAAAATGTTATAAAAATTTATGAAAAATTAGGAGTAAAATTACCAGGGAAAGTAGCAGTAAAATTACATTCTGGAGAAAAAGGGAATCAAAATTATTTAAGAGCAGAATTTGTAAAGCCAATAATTGAGCATGTTAAAGGAACTGTTGTAGAATGCAACACAGCATATGATGGTGCAAGAAATTCAACAGAAAAGCATAAAGAATTGATGAAAGAACATAACTGGACAAAATATTTTGAGGTTGACATTATGGATGAAGAAGGACCAGACTTAGTATTAGAAATACCAAATGGTAAAGTAATAAAAGAAAACTATGTTGGAAAAAATCTTAAAAACTATGACTCAATGCTAGTATTATCACATTTCAAAGGTCATCCAATGGGAGGATATGGAGGAGCAATAAAACAATTATCAATAGGAGTATCATCAACTGCAGGAAAATCATGGATTCATACAGCAGGAAAAACGCTAAAACAAGAAGAATTATGGGACTATGTTGCAAAACAGGATGACTTCTTAGAAGCAATGGCAGACGCAGCCTCATCTGTAGTAAAGTACTTTGGAAAAAATATACTATATATTAATATAATGTGTAATCTATCAGTAGACTGTGATTGTTGTTCAGTTGCTGAAGACCCATGTATGAATGATATTGGAATTTTAGCAAGTACAGACCCAATAGCAATAGACCAAGCATGTATAGATTTAATATATAATTCAAAAGACAAAGGAAGAGACCATTTTGTACAAAGAGTAGAAAGACAACATGGAATTCATACAATAGAAGCATCAGCAGAACTTGGATTTGGCACAAGAGAATATGAATTAATTAATATAGATTAAAAAATAAGGAGGAATGTAATATGTTAGAAAAAGACACAATAGAAAAACAAAATTCATTTATAGGAATTTTATCAAGCAGAAAAGCAAAATATATCATTGGAACATCACTATTAAGTGTAATAGGTGTAGCATTACCAAGAATATTCCATGTTTTAGCAGGAGGTACAGCAGGAGCCATGTTTTTGCCAATGCACATAGCAGTATTAATAGCAGCATTAGCATTTGGAACAATATCTGCAAGTATTGTTGCAGGAAATTCAATAATTTTCAGTTATCTTTTAACAGGAATGCCAAGTATAGATAGATTACCTTATATGCTTATAGAACTTGTAATATATGCAGTACTTTTAGGTTTATTAAACAAAAAATTCAATTCTTATATATCATTAATTACTACAATAATTTTAGGTAGAATATTATATGCTGGAATCCTATTTGTAGCAATTAATATATTAGGCTTATCTACTTATGGAATATCAGTAATAGAAAGTATAAAAGTAGGATTACCAGGACTTGCAATTCAATTAATATCTGTACCATTTATAGCAAAAGTAATGAGTGAAAGGTTAAACTTAAAAAATGACTAAATTAGAAATAGTAAAGGAAAAACTATATAGTACAAAAGCGAGTCTAGTTGTATTATATACAAATGGAGAATGCAAAGAATATTACCAAAATAGAATAAAAGATATAAAGGAGATAATACAAAAAGATAAACAAGCATTACAGGGTGCAATAATTGCAGACAAAGTAATAGGAAAGGTTGCAGGCAGTATATTAACAATTGCAGGTGTAAAACAAATATATGCAGATGTTATGAGTAAATATGCAATTCCTGTACTAGACAAAAATAAAATAAAGTATGAATATAAAAAACTTGTAGATTATGTTATAAACAATGAAAAAACAGGAATGTGTCCTATGGAAAATAAATATAAAGATGAAATAGACATTAATAAAATCTACAATGAAATGATTATACAATAGTAATAAATCCTCATAAATACATAATATGATATTGCAAGGAGGAATTAATTAATAAAAGATGTTAGATATATATTTGAAACCTATTGCTAAATTATTAATAAAAGGGAGTATATTATAAAGGGGGCTAAATTTGTGAAAGATAAGGAGAAAAAAAATATGGAAAATTTAGCATTACAACGAAAAAATTATACTTATGAAGATTTACAAAATTTTGAAGACGAAAAAAGATATGAACTAATTAATGGAGAATTATATTTAATGAGTTCTCCAACAACGTTACATCAAAAGATAGTAGGAGAAATTTATGTACAATTACATAATTATTTAAAAGGCAAAAAATGCCAAGCATTTGTATCTCCATTAGATGTGTGTTTATCAGGCGTGAAAAATCCAAAAAAGGAATATAATGTAGTACAACCAGATATTCTAGTTGTATGTGATGAAAACAAAATAACTAAAAACATGGGAATACAAGGTGCACCAGACTTAATAATTGAAGTATTGTCACCAACATCTAAAAAACATGATACTTTTGTAAAATATAATCTATATCAATATTATGGAGTTAAAGAGTATTGGATTGTAGATGAAGATGTAGGAGTTATATATCAATATATTATAAATGAAAAAAACATTTATACATTACCAAAAACCTATGAAATTACAGAAAATATAAAAGTAAACATATTAAAAGATTGTACTATTTCCTTAAAAGATATAATTGAGCAAAACTAAAACAAATATCTCTCGGTTAACCGAGAGATATTTGTTTTATATAATAGGAAAGTTATACTTTCCTATTATATAAATGCTATAATCGCTATTGCCTTTAAGATTTCCTCATTTACATTCGGAAACTTAAATCGGCAAAAGAAAAGGTGGAAAAGCCACTTTTCTTGAATAATTTACAACTTAGATACATTTTCAGGTTATAATATAGGTTGGAGGAATATAAAAATGAATAAAATTTTAATTATAGAAGATGAAAAAGCAATAAGTGATTTAATTAAAATAGAACTAGAATTGCAAGGATATATATGTGAATGTGCGAAAGATGGAGAAATTGCAGCAAATTATATAGAAGAAAAAAATTATGATTTAATTTTATTAGATATAATGTTACCCAAAATAGATGGATATGAACTTTTAGAATACATAAAAAAACAAAAGATATACCAACCATATTTATAACTGCAAAAAGCCAGACAAGAGATAAAATAAAAGGATTAAATAATGGAGCAGATGACTATATAACAAAGCCATTTGAAATAGAAGAACTTATTGCAAGAGTACAAGCTGTGCTAAGAAGATATAATAAATTAAACGATATTATAAAAATAGAAAATATTGAAATAAATGTAGTAGCACGAATAGTAAAAAATCAAAATCAAAAAATAGAATTAACTCCTAAAGAATTTGATTTATTAGTGTTATTGATACAAAATAAAGGAGTAGCCTTATATAGAGAGATTATATTTGAGAAAGTTTGGGGAGAAGAAATAGAATTTGAAACAAGAACACTAGACCTTCATATTCAAAGACTTAGAAAAAAATTAAACTGGAAGGACAAAATAAAAACAATTTATAAAATAGGATATATGTTGGAGATATAATATGATTTTTTACGATATAAAAATGTTTAATAATAATGGAGAGTATTGTTAAAACAATGAGAAGGGAGACAAAGCTGAAAAATAATTAGTAACAATTTTTTTCAACCTAGATTTGTGCTTTAGAAAGGAATGAAATTAAATATGAGATTTAGTGTAAAGTTAGTATTAAGTATAATAGTAATTATGGCATGTATATTATCATGTAGTAGATTTTTTATTATAAGACAAAGTTTCAAACACTCGATAGAAAAAAGTGCAAATCAGAATTCAAACCAAAATATTGCTCAAAGGTATTATATAGAAAGTAATATTGTAAACAATATTCAGCAAGGAGAAGAAATAACAAATGATAAAATTATAGAATATATAAAATCACTATATTCATATATTGGAGAAAACTCAGAAAAAATAGCTTTATATGATGAAAAAGAGAATATAATATTTTCAAATTTTGAAAAAACAAAAGATATGAACATAAAAGCTCTTCTAACAAAGGAAACAAACAACTATTATATAAGAAAAGTAGAAGATAAGCATTATATGCTTTTTTCTTCATACTTAACTATAAATAATAATGTAATATATATAATTAACATTTATGATATTACAGACTTATATGAAGAAAGAGATGGACAAACAAAGGAAATATTAATTGTAGACTTTATCATATTGGGAATTGCATCAATTTTCATAGTGATTTTTTCCAAACTATTAACAAGGAACATAAACAAGTTAAATATAATAAGCAAAAAAATAGCAAGGGGAGAATTTTCAAATAGAGTTAGTATAAAAAGTAAAGATGAAATAGGAGAACTTGTAAATAGTTTCAATATTATGTCAGAAGAAATAGAAAACAAAATAAACTCATTAAACTTAGCCATTAAGCAGAAGAATGACTTTATAAATGGATTTACTCATGAGATAAAAACTCCAATGACAGCAATAATAGGATATTCAGATATGCTTCGATTAAGAAAAAATGATGAAGAATTAACTAAAAAAGCATTAAACTATATTTATAATGAAGCAAAGAGATTAGAGAAACTTTCATATAAATTAATGGACTTAATGTCTTTATCAGAAAACAATATAGAATTAGAAACTATAGATATAAACAATTTTATAGATAAAATATCTTCAAAAATAACTAATTTAGAAGATATTATAATAGAAAAATCTTTAGAAACTGCAAAAGTTAAAGGAGATAAGGAATTATTAGAAGTAGTTATAAGAAATCTAGTAGAAAATGCAAGAAAGGCAGAACCAAAAGACGGTTTAATACTAATCCATGGAGAAATTACAGGAGAAAATAAATATACAATATCAGTAATTGATAAAGGAAGAGGAATTCCAAAAGAACATATTAAAAGAGTTATAGAAGATTTTTACATGGTAGATAAATCAAGAAGTAGACAAAATGGAGGAAGTGGGATAGGTCTTTCACTGTGTAATAAAATAGTAAAAATACATGGTTCAAAATTAAATATAGAAAGTGAAGAAAATGTTGGAACAAGGGTGTATTTTGACTTAACATATATAAAATCTTAATTTGTGTATTGAAAGGAAATGAAATATGAAAAAAATATTTATCTATTTTATAGTTATAATAATTGTGTATTTATCTTTTTGTATGCCAAATATTATATTAAGTTTAGAAGACTTAAAAATGGAAAATAGAAGTTATAAGAAAAAGCCAATAGATAGTAAAATTGATGTACAAGCTGAAAGCATTTATTTAGTAAAAGCAATTCATGATATACAGGATGGTTCATCTAATCTAAAAATTTCCAATAGTGCTACAGAAATAGCAATATCAGGAAACAGTAAAGAAAATAATTATAAGATTATAAAATATTTAATAGAAGAAACAAGAAAAATGCAAATATATGATAATCAATTAGAACATTTATTAGAAAAATATGAAGATACGAATTTCAAATACTATATTTATGGAAAGCAATACAATAACTCAAAAAAAGAATATAATATATATAGATTAATTTTCCAAATAGATAATTATGAAATGTTTGTAGAGATAGAAGAAAAAACATGCAAAATATTATCTTATGTTGGCATACCTAGAAATAAAGAAGAAGGGACAAGTGAAGAGCAAATACTAAGAAATTATATAAGATATCTAGATTTATATATAATAGATGATTGGACTTATAAAGACAATATGCTAGTCTCAGAAAAAGCTAAATTGGTAGTAAATATTGTATATTATGATAAAAAATATATTATATCAATATATTCACTTACAAATGAATATATGGTAGACATATTAAAAATGGATTGATACAACATAGATACAACTTAAGAACAAATTAGATACAAAATAATGTTATCCTAAAAATATATTTTATTTTTAGGAGGTAAAAACATATGGATTTTGTATCTAATACAGGAAAAAAACTTGAGATTGAAGTAAATGGTGTAACATATATAAGGCATGCAATTAAAACTAGATTTATAAAACAAGGGGAAAACTATATTGACATTTTTAGAGAATATGTAAAGCCTATATATAAAGAAGGTGATATAATTTCAAGTTCAGAAAAAATTATTGCACTATGTCAAAATAGAATAGTAAAAAGAGAAGAAATAAAAATAGGATTTTGGGCAAAGCTATTATCAAAATTTGCAAGTCATCCAAAATCTAAAGGAATAGGGGTAGGAGAAAGTATAAAAATGCAATATGCTATTAATAAAGCAGGACTATTTAAAGTATTATTTGCAAGTGCTTGTAGTTTTGTAACTAAGATTTTTGGTATAAGAGGAGTTTTTTATAAAATAGTAGGAGAACAGGTAAGTGGTTTAGATGGATTTTATGGAGCAGTTTGGAAAGAATATGAAGATATAGGAATTGAATTACCAGTAAACTCAAATCAAGTCTGTAATGAAATTAAAGAAAAACTAGGGATAAGTACAATGATAGTAGATGCAAACGATTTAGGAAGAGAAATACTTGGTAAGTCTGATGATATTGAAATTAATGATAATGAATTAAAAGAAATTATAAAAGACAATCCAGCTGGACAAGGAAGAGAACTTACTCCACTTATACTAATCAGAAAGAAAAACTAAAATATGGGCGAGCAGTTTGAATTTAGATATAGATTATATAGAAAAATAAAACAATTCATATAATCAAAAAAACTCATAAATACATAATATGATATTGCAAGGAGGAATGAGGATGAAGATATTTGTTATTTCAAGAAAAAAAATATATATTTGCTCTATAATTTTATTTATAATATTAGTAGTAAGTTCAATATATGTACAAGGATATTCTTTAGTCAAACCAGATGGTGTAGTAGAAGATGAATTTGATAATAAAATAAAAGAATTATGTAATAGAAAAGAAAAAGTAGCCTATTTAACTTTCGATGATGGACCAACGAAAACTGTAACGCCAAAAGTTTTAGACATTTTGGAAGAAGAAGACGTAAAGGCTACCTTTTTTGTGATCGGAAAATCAGTTGAAAGATATCCTGAAATTGTAAAAAGAGCATATGAAGAAGGGCACTATATAGCAAATCATGGATATAGTCATAATAACAAAAAACTATACGAAAGTGAAGAGAGTTTCATAAATGAAATAAAAAAGACAGATGAAGCAATAGGAAAAGCAATACAAAAACAAAATTATTCATCACATATATTTAGGTTTCCAAATGGATTTATGTCTCCATCATATAAATCAAATAAAAAAAAGATGGCGACTGTTCTAGCAGAAATGGGATATACATATATTGATTGGAACACACTAAATAATGATTCCATAAAAAAATATACAAAAGACCAACTTATAAAAAATCTAAAAAAATCATCAAAAGGAAAAAACACTTTAGTAATATTAATGCATGACACAAAAGATGTAAGCAATAGTTCAGAAGCATTAAAAGAATCCATAGAATACTTAAAATCAGAAGGATATACATTTAAAAACTTTTATAATCTTATAGAAAAACATGATTAAATTTCCCTGATAAAGCCACCATTATTATTGATAATTTCCATTAAATGCTATATAATAAAGAAAAAAAGGAAAGGAAATAAAAAGTGAGAAATATAGAAAAAAGAGATATAATTATAAAATCCAACTGTGACAATTTGCCAATTAGTGTAACAATGTTTGTACCAGAAGGAGAAATAAAAGGAATACTTCAAATATCACATGGAATGGCAGAACATAAAGAAAGATATTATGAATTTTTAGAATATGTAGCAAATCAAGGATATGTAACAATAATAAGTGATCATAGAGGACATGGAAAAAGTGTAAAAGACAAAAACGACCTAGGATTTTTTTATGATAAGAGTTCTGAATATATAGTAGAAGATATACACCAAATAACATTATATGTAAAAGAATTATTCAAAGATAAAGAAATGATTTTATTTGGTCATAGTATGGGCTCTATGGTAGTAAGAAAATATATAAAAAAATATGATGAGGACATTGATAAATTAATTGTGTGTGGTTCACCAAGTAAAAACCAATTTGTAAATTTAGCAATATTTATAATTAAAATAATGGAAGCTTTCGAAGGTGAGAGGCACAAAAGCAACTTTATTCAAAAACTAGCTATAGGAAATTATAATAAAACAGTTAAAAACGCTAAATCAGAAAATTCATGGATTTGTGCAAATGAAGAAACAGTACAAAAATACGATAAAGATGAATTATGTGGATTCATATTTACACTAAATGGATTTGAGAACTTATTTAAATTAATGAAGGAAATATATACAAAAAAAGGTTGGGAATTAAAAAATAAAGAAATTCCAATACTATTCATTGCAGGAAGTGAAGATCCTGTAATTGTAAATGAACAAAAATGGAAAGAAAGTCAACAATTTTTAAAAAATATAGGATATACAAATGTAAATGGAAAATTATATAAAAATTTAAGACATGAGATTTTAAACGAAAAAAATAAACAGGAGATTTATAATGACATTATAAAATTTATCAGCTAATATTATAAAATACACTTAATATGATATAAATAGAAATGGATGATTAATATATGAAAAAAAAATATATAATACTTACACATACAGGCACAATTTTATCTAGAATTATAAAAAAATACACAAAAGACGAATTCTCACATGTATCAATATCATTAGATATAAACTTAAAAGAAATGTATAGTTTTGGGAGATTAAATCCATATAATGCATTATGGGGTGGATTTATACATGAATACATAGATAAAGGAACATTTAAAAGATTTTACAAAACAAAAACAAAGATATACTCTTTAGAAATTACAGAAGAACAAAATGAAAAAGTGAAGAATAATATAGAGAGAATAAAAAGGAATAAGAAAGATTACAAATTTAACATGTTAGGTCTATTAGCAGTAGGATTTCACAAAAAAATAAGAAAAGAGCACTCATTTTACTGTGCAGAATTTATAAAATATGTATTAGAAAAATCAGAAATAAAAGTAGAATTACCAGAAATAGTAAAACCAGAAGACTTTAAAAATATAAGCGGGTTACAAGAAATTTACAGTGGACTATTAAGAAAATATAGAGTTCCAAAAATAAATGTAACAAAATTGTTGAGAGACATATGTCTACCAAAAAAAGAAGGGATAATATGAGTAGAAAAAGTAAAGTAAAAATATTTAAAATAATATTAACACTAATAGTAATAGCAATATTCATAGGAGTAATAATATACTTATTTCCGGTAATGAAAAATCTATCTACAAAAGAAGGACAAGTAGCCTTCAAAGAAAAAGTAGATAAAACTGGAATATGGGGATTAATGTCATTATTTGGGCTACAAGTAGCTCAAATATTTTTAATAATAGTACCAGGAGAGCCAATAGAAATATTAGCAGGAATGTGTTATGGAGGATTATGGGGAACAATATTTATTATGGTATCAGCATGTATAATATCAACAATAATATTCTTATTAGTTAGAAAATACGGAAAAAAATTTGTATGTGAATTCTGTGATGAAAAAAAGATTGAGAAAATAGAAAAAAACAAACTATTTCAAAACCCTAAAAAAATTGAAATGATACTCCTAATATTATTTTTATTACCAGGAACACCAAAAGACTTATTAGTATATGTATCAGGGCTATTACCAATAAAACCAAGTAAATTTATATTAATATCAACATTTGCGAGATTTCCATCAGTCATAACCTCAACACTTGCAGGAGAAAATTTAGCCATAGGAGATTGGAAAATGAGCATAATACTATATGTATCAATAGTATTAATAGTAGCTATAATAATTTTTATAATAAGTAAATTTGATAAAGACAAAACAACAAGAGATGCAATAAATGGAATAAAATAGTAATATTTATTTAGAACATTCTTGACCATATAGTCGATAGTTTGACAGAGTATATAATAAATGCTAATCTAGTATAGTAAACTAGATACAGAGATAAATAAAAACTATAAAGGAGGAATGTAATAAATATGAAGGGAATTAAAATTGGAAATAAAGAATCAAAATATCCAATCATTCAAGGAGGAATGGGTGTAGGAGTTTCTATGCACAATTTAGCAGGGAATGTCAGTAAAGAAGGCGGAATTGGAATTATATCAACTGCTGATATAGGATACTTAGAAGAAGACTTTATAAAAAATCCAATGGAAGCTAATTTAAGAGCAATCGGAAAAGAAATAAAAAAAGCAAGGAAAATAGCAGGAGAAGATAAAATAATAGGTGTAAATATAATGGTAGCCCTAAAAAACTATGCAGAAATTGTAAAAGAATGTGTAAAACAAAAAATAGACTTAATTATATCAGGAGCAGGAATACCAAAGGAATTGCCAGAATATGTAAAAGGAAGTAGCACCAAAATTGCACCAATCGTATCATCATTTAGATGTTGTAAACTAATAGTAGGGCATTGGATGAAAAAATATAATTATATACCAGACATGATAGTAATAGAAGGACCAGAAGCGGGAGGACATTTAGGCTTTAAAAGAGAAGAATTAGATGAAAGCACAAAACCTAAACTAGAAGATATAACAAAAGAAGTAGTAGACTATATTAAAGAAATAGAAAAAGAAACAGGCAAAAACATTCCAGTAATATCAGCAGGAGGAATATGGGACTCAAAAGACATAAAGAAATTCTTAAATATAGGAGCAAGTGGAGTACAAATGGCAACTAGATTTGTTGCAACAGATGAATGTGATGCTTCAATAGAATTCAAAAAGGCATATGTAAAAGCGAAAAAAGAAGATATAAAAATTATAAAAAGCCCAGTAGGAATGCCAGGGAGAGCAATAAATAATAACTTTATAAAAAAAGTAGAAACGGAAAAATGCAAAATCGACAAATGTTATAAATGTATAAAAACTTGTGATATAGTAAATAGTCCATACTGTATTACAAAAGCACTAATAAACTCTGTAAAAGGAAAAGTAGAAGAAGGGCTAATCTTTTGTGGTAGCAATGTAAGTAAAATTGATAAAATCGTTCCAGTACATGACTTAATGCAAGAATTAGTCTGTGAGCTGTAAAAAGTAAACAAGAAAACCACTAAAAGTGTAAATTTTATGTGAAAGCTATTGCAAACACCACATAACGGTGGTAATATTTTACTATCAAAAAGTATGGGAGGAACAAAGTTGATTAAAATAGAAAACGTTACAAAAAAATACAATGATTTCTTAGCAGTAAATAATATTAGCTTTGACATTAAAGAAGGTGAAATAGTAGGATTTCTTGGGAAAAACGGTGCAGGAAAAACAACAACAATGAATATGATAACAGGATATATAGAACCAACAGAAGGAAAAATAGAAATAAATGGTTATGACATAAATAGAAATTCTAAAAAGGCGAAAAGTCAAATAGGCTATATGCCAGAAGGAGTACCTATCTATAACGATTTAACAGTAAAAGAATTTATAAACTATATGGCAGACCTAAAAGGAGTAAAAAAAGAGGACAAAAAAATAAGTGTACAAAAAGTAATAGAAGAAACTGGATTAAATGAAGTTCAAAACAAGTTAAACAGGCATTTATCAAGAGGATATAAGCAAAGAGTAAGTATGGCAGGAGCACTTGTAGGAAAACCAAAAGTATTAATACTAGATGAACCGACAGTAGGACTAGATCCTCAACAAGTAAAACAAATTAGAGATTTAATAAAATCATTAAGAAAAGACCATACAGTATTAATAAGTTCACATATTTTATCAGAAATAAGTCAAATATGTGAAAAAGTCATAATAATAGATAAAGGAAAAATACTAGCTGTTGATACACCTGAAAACCTAGAAAAAAAGGTAAATAATCAAAATATATTAACAATTACAATAGAAGATGAAAAAAATAAAATACATGACATTATAAAAGAAATAGAAAATGTAAAAGAAATAAAATTAGTTACGGAAAACTCAGATGGAACAAAGCAATATACAATTTTTGTTGAACAAGACAAAGATATAAGAAAAGAAATATCCGAAAAATTCGCCAAAAATGAAATAACAATACTGGAACTAAAGAAAACAGAAGCTACATTAGAAGAAGCCTTTTTACAATTAATAGATAATTATAGTAAAAAAGAAGAAAACAATAATTATGAGGAAAAAGGAGGAAAAGAATAATGCTAGCAGTATTAAAAAAAGAATTAAAAACTTACTTTTTAACTCCAATAGGATATGTATTTATAGGACTATTCTTAGAAATATCGAGCCTAATATTTTATTTATATACATATGCATCACAAAGTTTAAATTTTTCATACACATTTTATGATAGTGCAATTATCTTAACATTTATAATAGCAATATTAACAATGAACATGTTTGCAGGAGAAAGAAAAAATGGAACAGACCAATTAATAATGACATCCCCTAAAAGTATAACAGGAATAGTATTAGGAAAATTTTTTGCAGCACTATTAGTAGTTATAATAACAGAAATATTTTCTCTTATATATTTAGCAATAATAAGACACTTTGGAACACCAAATATATCAACATTAGGCACAACATTATTAGGATTTATGTTATTAACAATGGCATATATATCATTTGGTGAATTAGCATCAAGTATAACAGGTCAACCAATAATTGCATATATAATCACATTTGCATTTTTCTTTGCTACAATGTACATAAGAAATTTATCAAATATATTTTCAATGATATCCTTTATAGACTTATATGAAAAATTCGTAACAGGAATAATTCCAATAGAAGAAATAATACAACTGTTAACCTTTACAATAACATGCATAATATTAACTATTATAATATTACAAAGAAGAAGAAATTTAAAGTGATAATGTAGATTGAACAATTTAGAAAGGAATGATATTAGAATTGAAAAGGGTAATAGAAATAATTAAAAGTAGAGTCTTCAAAAAAACAAGTTTTACAATTTTATTAATTGCAGTTGTAATTGCTACATATTTAGCGATAAACTTAGGAATACAGGCAATAGACATATCAGACATAGACTTTACAAAAGAGAAATTTTTTAGTTTATCAGAAGAATCAAAAAATACACTAAAAGATATAAATCAGGAAATAAAAATATACATGTTTGGATATGAGGAAGACTCCTCTGTAGTAGACTTAGCAAAACAATACTCAAAATATAAAGACAATATAAAAGTAGAAATAGTATCTACCACAGAAAGACCAGACTTAGCAAAACAATATGATATTACATCATCAGACGAAGAATACAAAACAGTAGTATTTGAATGTGAAGGAAGAAATATAAAAGCAAACTCATATGACTTCTTTACAATGGACTATACAACATATGAAGAAATTGATTTAACAGAACAAAAAATGACAAACTCAATATTAGGAGTTACATTAGAAAATGCACCAAAAATATATTTCTTAACAGGACATGGTGAATATGGAGAAAGTAATTATTTTAGAATATTAACAGAAACACTAAAAAGTGAAATAAATGAAATAGAAACATTAGATATATTAGTAAAAAACGAAATACCACAAGACTGTAAAACCCTAATAATAGCATCACCACAAACAGACTTTACAGACTATGAAACAGAACTAATAATAAAATACATTAATAATGGTGGAAATATATTATGGCTTTCAGATTATACAAATAGTGGAACATTAAGTAATACAACGAAAATATTAGACTTATATGGAATAAATGTATCAAATGATGGAATTATTGTAGAGCAAGATCCATCATCAATGCTTATGCAAACACAAGATTTGATATTACCAACTTTAAATAAAGAATCAGAAATAACAAGTGCATTTGCATCAAGTGGAAAAGTATTATTTATAGATTCTGGAAAACTACAAATAAAAGAAGAAGAAAAATTAGAAGAACTAGGAGTATCAGTAACAGAATTACTAACAACAAGTGAAAAAGCATTTTATAGAACAGACTTAAACAATACCTCATCAAAAGCAACAGAAGGAGAAGAAGTAAAATCATATGTAGTTGGGGCATTAGCCACAAAAACTATAGAAAATTCAGAACAAAACAATGTAACATCACAATTAGTTATATATGCCAATAATGCATTTGCAACAGACTCACCAATAACAATAAACCAACAAGCAGCAAATGCAATATACTTCTATAATAATCAAGACTTAATACTAAACTCAATATCATATCTAACAGAAAGAACAGATTCAATAGCAATAAGAAAAACACATTCAACAGTAACATATGCGCCAACAGAAACAGAAGACCTAATAGTTAAATTAGTAATATTTACATTCCCTTTAATAATAATAGTAGTAGGAATAATAATTTGGATAAAGAGAAAACATAGAAAATAAAAAAATCATAAAATCAAAAAATCACCATAAAATAATATGGTGATTTTTTGACTTTCTAAATATCTAAATAAATCAAATAACCTAAAGGAGGACATATGACTAATATAATAAAAATAACATTTGCAATAATAGGGATAATAATAGGTGCAGGATTTGCATCACGGTCAAGAAATATACTCATTTTTTTATACATTTGGAAAATGGGGAATATTAGGAATAATAACAGCATCAATATTATTAGGAGTAATTATCTATAAAACCTTAATAATATCAAAAAAAAATAATTTAAATAACTATAATGAATTATTAAATAAAATAATAAAAAATAAAAAAATACAAAAAATTATAAAAATAATAATAAATATATTTTTAATAAGTTCATTCTATATAATGATAGCAGGATTTTCTGCTTATTTTTATCAAGAATATAAAATAAATAAAATAATAAGTTCAATATTATTAGTAATTTTGTGTTATATAACCTTTAATAAAAAGGCAGAAAAAATAATACAAATAAATACAATATTAATACCAATAATAATTATAATATTTATAATATTTGGGATAAACAATATAAACAAAATAGAAAATAAAAACCTAATACAAACAACTAATAATTACTTATGGATTATTAGTGCAATAATTTACACAAGTTACAACAGTATAACATTAATAGGTTTAACAGGAATAATGAATAAACATTTAAAAAGCAAAAAAAATTGTATGCAAGTAGCAATATTAACATCAATAATAATAATGTCATTAGGAATAATAATTTATTTACTATTAATAAATATGGATAAACAAGTAGAAATACCAATGTTATATATAGCAAATAAATTTGGAGGAATATATAAATATTTATATAGTATAACAATACTAATAGCAATATTTACAACAGCAATCTCAGAAGGGTATAGTTTTTTAGAAAATGTAAGTAAAAATAATAAAAAAATATACAAATGTTTAAATATAATAATGTGTATATTAGCAGTTCCAATATCATTATTAGGATTTGCTAATCTAGTAAATATAGTATACCCAATCTTTGGATTAATAGGAATGCTACAAATAGTATATATTTTAAAAAATTAAAACATACAAATCTACATAAAGCCTATATTTCCCTAAAAAAAGCTATTTAACTTAATAAAACTGTAACAAAAAAGAAATAAAAATTTAACATAAAAATTGATGTGATGTAAACCTAGTTTCCGCAAAGGTATAGAAAATGCTCAAAAAATATCGAAAAATAGCCTATTGAAAAAATAAAAACAACAATTTATAATAAAATTAAGATTTTAAAAATTTAGGAGGATAAAGACATGAAGAAGTATTTAAAAATGACAGGCTATATTCTAGCAATACTATTAATTATAACAATAATTACAATAGTAAGCAAAGAATTCTTCAAATCATATGCAGACACACCAACAAAAGAAGGAACTGTTAGTAAAGTTACATATGAATTTGAAGCAGAAGACATAAATGCCACAACAGGAATTGCACATAATATAAGAGTTAAAAGTAAGGATGAAACTAATACTAGCAAGAGTTTATCAATACCAAATACAATAACAGTAGATAATATAAAGTATACAGTTGAAAGTATTGGTAATGGTACTACATCTGCATTGGGAGACACAACTGGATGGGAAAGTATTACAATTCCAACAAAGGTAACAACAATTAATGCAAATGCCTTTAAGGATTGTACAACATTAACAACAGTTACATTTACAAAGACATCAGGTTGTGGAAAGATTGGAGAAAGTGCATTTTATGGATGTACTTCATTATCAAATATAAAAGGTAATGAGACTAGTAATAGAATACCTGCTAGTGTTATAACAATAGAAGACAATGCATTTTTTAATTGTACTGCGTTAGTAAAATTAGATTTGTATACAGGTGTTAGGACACTTGGAGAAAACACATTTAAAGGAACAACACCACTTACAGAACTAACAATTAGAAGTGATATAGAAAATCATAATAATGCATTTAAAGGACATACTGGAATTACTACATTAAAATTTTCAGGAAAAGACTGTACTACAATATATGATAGTATGTTTGAAGGATGTACAGGTCTTACAAGTGTAAATCAAAGAACAACAATTACTACAACAAATGAGGATGGAAGTACAACGACTAGTTATAAACACTATATAAACTTAATAGGAACTAGAGCTTTCTTTGGATGTACAGGACTAAATGCTAAAGGAGCAATAATATATAGTGCTAATGGAAATTTAAAAGTTGGAAAAGATGCCTATAGATTTGGTGGATATCCAACAGAATTTTCAGAAATACCAACAGTTGATGTTGAACAAAGTGTAGACAAAGCAAATACAGAATACTACACTAATGGTATTGGAAAAGTAACAATGAAGATATCATCAGAATCTAAACAATTAGTAAGACCAAAAGATTATATTGTATATTTAGATACAACTGGAAGTATGTATAAAAAGGATTCTGGAGGATTTGTAAGCATAACAGAAGTAAATGAAAATGGTGTAGAGGAAAAAATAACTAAGACAAAACTTGAAATTGCAAAAGAGGCATTACAACTTTTAGCAGACACAATATATGCTGAAAATCCTGAAAATAGATTAGCGATTGTCACAAGTCCTAATAATGCATATTTATATATGAATTGGAGGGATGGTAGTCAAAGTGAAACTGTAAAAAAGGCGATATCAGAAATTTCATCTTCTAATCTTAAAGGAAGTGAGACTTATGGAATTAAATCTGCATATTATACAGGTAAAGCCACAAATTATGATACAGGACTAAAAACAATGGCAGATGTAATAATGGAAAGAGACACAGAAAGAGATAGAAATGTGTATGGTATTTTTATTAGTGATGGTTTCGCAAATAAACCAACTAGTAAAAGTTCTAGAGCACAAAAAATAATGTCAGCAGCACAACATTTACAGGGAGCATGTGATGCAGTATGGTCAGTAGGAATTGCTTTGGAAATAGGAGATGTAGAAGAGCCAGATGATCCAGATAGTGGAGCAGAAGAGGATGACAATGATGAAGAATTTGTGCCACCAGAAATTGATCCAAATGATAAAGCAGCATATTTAAGATATATTAGAACTTTATGGGGAAACAAGGAACTAATTCTTAGTTTTCCAGCAGATGAACACTTACAGGAAAAATTTAATGCATTTATGAAGGAAGTAGTAGACATAAGTACAACAAGTTTATCAGAGATAACATTTGCAAGTAAATTAAATACAGACATATGGGAATTTTATACAGGAGAAGACTATAAAAACCCAGAAGGTTGCGATATTACAGATTCGCAAAATGCAATATTTAAAATTGATAGAGTGGGAAAAGAAGATGATGATGATAAATATTATTATTACATAAGACTAAAAGATGATAAACGTGACAAAACAGATCCAAAACTGTTAGTATCAAACGAACTTACAGCAGAGTATACAATTTCAGGAGGAGGATATAATGGAGAGGTATGTAATAAAGAAAATGGAAAAAATGCATTATATGACACACCTTTATATTTAGATTGGGTAAAAGAAGGAGACCCAATACCACCAGACCCAACGCCACCAGACCCACCAGGACCAACGCCACCAGATGATCCAACACCTCCAGGACCAGGTACTTTAAGAATTGGAAAATTGGAAATAACAAAAACAGGAGAAGCTTTAGTAGGTAAAGAAGAGAATGCGGATGGAATAATAACTCCAGTATATGAGGAAGTTAAAGTAAAAGGAGCAGAATTTGAAGTATATGCAAAAGAAGATATATATGTAGAAGAAAAAGAAGAAGTAGAAGCACAAGCAGATGAAATAGACACAGGAACACCAGAAAATCCAGGAGACACAGGAACACCAGAAAATCCAGGAGATACAGGAACGCCAGAGAATCCAGGAGACACAGGAACACCAGAGAATCCAGGAGACACAGGAACACCAGAGAATCCAGGAGACACAGGAACACCAGAAAATCCAGATGATACAAATAAACCAGAGAAAAAGTTATTATATGCAAAAGATACTTTAATAAAAAAGATAGTAACAGATGAAAACGGAAAAGCAATATTACAAAGCTTGCCAATAGGAAAATACTACATAAAAGAAGTAAAAGCAGGAGAAGGATTTATATTAAACGAAGAAGTAAAAGAATTTGAAATAAAAGATCAAGGAGAAGACAATAGTATACAAAAGGTAGAAGTAGCTTACAAAAATGAAAGACAAAAGATAAACATAGGCGGAGAAGAAGGACTAATAGTAGAAAAAATAGCAGACAAAAAAGTATATAAACCAGGAGAAGAAATAGTATACACAATAAGAGTAGCAAATACAACAAAAAATATAATTAAAGACATAAATGTTGCAGAAACAATGATAGAAGGAAAATTTGAAGATATTTCAACAGACAATATAACAAAAGAAAATGATAAAACAATCAAAATAAAAGAATTAAAACCAGAAGAAAGTGTTGAACTAAAATTCATAGCAAATATAGCAACACCAGCAGAAAAAGAAAAAGTTGTAAACCTAGTAAAAGCAACAGGAAAAACCGAAGAACCAAACCCAGAAGACCCTGAAAATCCAATAATAAAAGACATAGAAGGAGAAGACGACGAAGAAATCTATATAGCAACTAAAGAATTAGTAATAGTAAAAGAAGCATTAAAAGATGAATATGAAGTAGGGGAAACAGTACAATACGTAATAAAAGTAATGAACAATGGACTAACAGACATAACAGATATAGTAGTAGAAGAAAAACTATTAAATGGACAATTTGTATATGTAGAAGAAGCAAACAAAGGTGGTTCAGAAGTAAAACAACTTGATAACCAAAGAGTATCAATAAACAAGATTGAACCAGGAAAAATGATAACACTAAGATATGAATATGAAATTTCAAAAGATACACAAGTTACAGTAGATGAAAACCAAAGAATAATATTAGCAAATAATGTAACAGTAAAAGGAAAAACAGAAATACCAGACCCAAGTAATCCAGACAAAACTATACCAACAGAAGTAGAAGATGAAAGCACAGAAGAAATAGAAATAAAAACAGATGGATTAGGAAAAGGAATAGGAATAATAAAAAAAGACATAGAAACAGGAAAAACAATACAAGGAGCCGTAATAGGATTATATGCAGCAGAAAACATAAAAGGAGCTAATGGAGAAGAAATAATAGCAAGAGATACACTTATAGAAAAAGTTACAACAGACGAATTAGGAAGAGCTAAATATACAGTTGACTTACCATTAGGAAAATACTACATAAAAGAAATAGAAGCACCAGAAAAATATATGTTAAGTCAAGAAAAAATAGAAATAGATGCAACATATAAAGGTCAAGAAATAGGTACAATAAACATTAATAAAATACTAACAAATAGAAAGGTAGTATTAGATTTCTCAATAGAGAAAAACTTAAGCAGTGTTAGTGTAAATGGGCAAAATATACCAATAAAAGACAATAAACTAGTAAAATTAGAATTAAAACCATCTGATATAAAAAAAGCAGAAGTAATTGCAAAATATAAAATAGTTGTAAAAAACAAAGTAAATATTGCCGGAACAACCAAAGTATTAGAAATAGTACCAAAGGGATTTGAAGTAGTAAATGCTCCAGAATATTGGGTAACAAGACCAGATGGAATATTAGAAACAGAAGTTAACTTAAATGGAAACGAAACTAAGGAACTAGAGATAAGTCTAAAATGGAAAAACAGTGAATCAAATTTAGGCTCAGGAATAAATGTAGCAAAACTAGAAACAGATGGAGACACAAACACAGATGATGACAATTCACAAGCAACAATAATAATAAGTGTAAAAACAGGAGAAGTAGTAAGTGCGATAATAATAATAATGATGATAGCATCACTTGCAATATGTGGATACATGACATCTTTAATAATCTCTAAAATGAAAAAAGGACCAGACATCAATGGAATCAAATTCCTAAAAAACAAAAATAAATAAATAAAAAAATCACCATAAAAAATATGGTGATTTTTTTGCCAAAAAAACATTGACAAGCTCTACGGAAATGTGATATACTATAAATCTCAATTAAGTCTATATTTAAAACTTATTAATTCTAAAAAGAAGAGGAATTGAATATAAAATCATTTTTATCTTACGGGAAGTTCAATTTGAAGCTATGAACTTTTCTAATATAAAAATATTTATATTACAAGAAGGACTTCTTTTCAAGATAATAATTTTTTCTTATATAATAAAATAAGCTTCAAAATTAAAATATCTAGGGGCAGACACATGACCTGCACCTACAAATTAAGATTTAAATTTTAATGAAGGAGTGAAATTTTTTCTATGAAAGAAATCAAACACGAAAAATGCATACGTCATACCTTTGCAAAAACAGGGGACAGTATTGAAATGCCAAATTTCATCAAAGTGCAAAAAGACTCATACAACTGGTTTATAAGAGAAGGACTAGGAGAAGTACTAAAAGATATATCACCAATAATAGACTACTCTGGAAACTTAGTATTAGAATTCTTTGACTACTATATGGAAGACAAAACAAAATACTCATTAGAAGAGACAAAAGAAAGAGATGTAACATACTCAACAAGATTACATGTAAAAGTAAGACTAATAAACCGTGAAACAGGAGAAATCAAAGAGCAAGAAATCTATTTAGGAGACTTTCCATTAATGACAGACAGTGGAACATTCGTAATAAATGGTGCAGAAAGAGTTGTAGTAAGCCAATTAGTACGTTCACCAGGATGTTATTATGCAAAAGACTTTGACAAAACAGGAAAACAAGTATATACAGCAACAGTAATGCCAATAAGAGGAGCATGGATAGAATATGAAACAGACTCAAACGATGTATTCTATGCAAGAGTTGACAGAACAAGAAGAATTCCAATAACAACACTATTAAGAGCAGTAGGACTAAAAACAGACGAAGAAATAATCTCAATGTTTGGGGAAGACGAAAGAATACTTACAACACTAGAAAAAGACCCAATAAAGACTCAAGACGAAGCATTAATAGAAATCTATAAAAAATTAAGACCAGGAGAACTACCATCAGTAGAAGCAGCAACAAACCTATTCAACGGATTATTCTTTGATCGTAGAAGATATGACTTAGCAAGAGTTGGAAGATATAAATTCAATAAAAAATTAGCACTAGCAGAAAGAATAGAAAATCAAGTAGCATATGACGACATAGTAGACACAGAGACAGGAGAAGTATTAGTTGCAAAAGACACAGTAATATCTAGTGAAATGGCACATACAATACAAAACTCAGGAATAAATATTGTAAACATAAAAATAGAAGACAAAAAAGTAATAGTAATAGGAAATGGAACAGTAGATATACATGCTGTACTAAAAGATGTTGATTTAAGCGAACTAAACATAAAAGAAGAAGTAAATTATCTAGTACTAAAAAACATACTAGACACAACAGAGCCAAAAGACTTAGTAAAAGTAATAGAAGAAAGAATAGAAGAATTAATACCAAAAAACATAACAACAGAAGACATAATAGCATCTGTTGGATACTTATTAAACTTAGCACACAAAGTAGGAAATGTTGATGACATAGACCACTTAGGAAATAGACGTATAAGAAGTGTTGGAGAATTATTACAAAATCAATTTAGAATTGGTTTAACAAGACTAGAAAGAGTTGTAAGAGAAAGAATGACAATACAAGACTTAGACGTAGTAACACCACAAACATTAATAAACACAAAACCAATAACATCATCAATAAGAGAATTCTTTGGAAGCTCACAATTATCACAATTCATGGATCAAACAAACCCACTATCAGAACTAACACATAAAAGAAGAATATCAGCATTAGGACCAGGAGGACTTTCAAGGGAAAGAGCAGGATTTGAGGTTCGTGATATACACTATACACACTATGGAAGACTATGTCCAATAGAATCACCAGAAGGACCAAACATAGGACTAATATCAGCACTATCTTCATTTGCAATAGTAAACGAATATGGATTTGTAGAAACACCATATAGAAAAATAGATCCAGAAACTCATAAAATTACAGACGAATTCGAATACATGGCAGCATATGATGAAGACGGACACATTATAGCGCAAGCAGACGAGCCAATAGGACCAGACGGAAAATTTGTAAACTCAAAAATAAAAGTTAGATACTTAGACGAAGTAACAGAAGTTCCAGCAGAAAAAGTAGACTACATGGACGTATCACCAAAACAATTAGTATCAGTTGCAGCAGCAATGATACCATTCCTAGAACATGATGACGCCAACCGTGCACTTATGGGAACAAACATGCAACGTCAAGCAGTTCCGCTAATGATTACAGACTCACCAATAGTAGGAACAGGAATAGAATACAAAGCAGCAAAAGACTCAGGAATAATGATACTTGCAAAAAATGATGGTATAGTAAAAAAAGTCACAGGAGACCAGATAATAGTAGAAAACACAAAAGGAAAAGACGATATATATAGATTACGTAAATTCAAAAGAACAAATGGTGCAACATGTATAAATCAAAGACCAATAGTTGTTAAAGGTGAGAAAGTAAAAGAAGGAGACGTTATAGCTGATGGACCTGCGACACAAAATGGAGAAATGGCACTTGGAAAAAACGTAATCATAGCATTCTCTACATGGGAAGGATATAACTACGAAGACGCTATACTACTAAGTGAAAGACTAGTAAAAGAAGATGTATTCACATCAATACATATAGAAGAATACGAATGTGAATGCCGTGATACGAAACTAGGACCAGAAGAAATAACAAGAGACATACCAAATGTAGGTGAAGACTCATTAAAAGACCTAGATGACAGAGGAATAATAAGAATAGGAGCAGAAGTTGGACCAGGAGACATATTAGTAGGTAAAGTAAGTCCAAAAGGAGAAACAGAACTCACAGCAGAAGAAAGGCTATTAAGAGCAATCTTTGGAGAAAAAGCAAGAGAAGTAAGAGACACATCACTTCGTGTACCACATGGAGAAGCAGGAACAATAGTAGATATAAAAATATTCGATAGAGAAAACTCTGACGAATTAAGTCCAGGAGTAAATCAAGTAATCAGATGTTATATAGCACAAAAAAGAAAAATCTCAGTCGGAGACAAAATGTCAGGACGTCATGGAAACAAAGGTGTTGTATCAAGAATACTACCAGTTGAAGACATGCCATTCATGCCAGACGGTACACCAGTAGACGTATTATTAAACCCATTAGGTGTTCCATCACGTATGAACTTAGGTCAAGTTCTAGAAGTGCACTTAGGAGCAGCAGCAAGACTATTAGGACTAAAAATAGCAACACCAGTATTTGATGGTGCAACAGAAGAAGAAATAGTAGAAATGCTTGAACAATCAGGACTATCACCAGACGGAAAAACAATATTATACGATGGAAGAACAGGAGATCCATTTGACAAACCAATCACAGTTGGTGTAATGTACATGTTAAAACTACACCACCTAGTAGATGATAAGATACATGCTCGTTCAACAGGACCATACTCAATAGTCACACAACAACCACTAGGAGGAAAAGCACAATTTGGAGGACAACGTTTTGGAGAAATGGAAGTTTGGGCACTAGAAGCATATGGAGCAGCACATACACTACAAGAAATGCTAACAGTAAAATCAGACGATATAGTTGGACGTGTAAAAACCTATGAAGCAATTGTAAAAGGAGAAAACATACCTGAACCAGGAGTGCCAGAAGGATTTAAGGTATTAATAAAAGAATTACAAAGCTTAGGATTAGACATGAAACTATATAATAAAGACAATGAAGAGATAGAATTAAAAGAAAACATAGATGAAGGAATAGATTTCAACTTAGAAAGAGAACAACATAGTAAAGAAGAATTAAAAGCATTAGACGATGAATTAACCTCAGAAGGATATGAAGAAATAGAAAACGAAGAAATAGATGACATAGAAAGTGATGAAATCTATGACGACACAGACATTATAGACGATGAAGAAATATTTGACAATGACTTAGCATTAGACAATATAGAAAATGATGAAGACATAATAGGAGACAGCGATAATGGAATTATCGATGACGAGTAAAAACGGTTTATATGAATAAACGTGTAGGGGCGATTATTAATCGCCCGCCCTTCGAAGAAATTGCTTAAACTAAATAATTAAATAACACATTACCAATTTAATTATTAACCAGATGGAATTGTTCGTGCAATGTAAAATAATTAAATATAAGTTAATGTAGAAAACAAGTAGATAAAAGTTCGAAAAGAATTAGTATCCTACAATCACATACTAATTCTTTTCCGAAATTAGTTAAAGCCTGATGAAAGGAATGATAAAAAGAGTGGACGAATTAGATATTTTTGATAAAATAAAAATAGGAATTGCATCAGATGAGAAAATAAGAGAATGGTCAAAAGGTGAAGTAAAAAAGCCAGAAACAATAAATTATAGAACATTAAAACCAGAAAAAGATGGTTTATTCTGTGAAAGAATATTTGGACCAGTAAAAGACTGGGAATGTCACTGTGGAAAATATAAAAGAGTAAGATATAAAGGAATTGTCTGCGATAGATGTGGTGTTGAAGTAACAAAATCAAAAGTAAGACGTGAAAGAATGGGACATATAGAACTCGCAGCACCAGTAGCACATATATGGTATTTCAAAGGAATACCAAGTAGAATAGCATTATTATTAGATGTTTCACCAAGAAACATAGAAAAAGTAATATACTTTGCATCATATATAGTAACAGATAAAGGGACATCAGACTTAATGAAATGCCAAGTATTAACAGAAAAAGAATATGTAGAAGCAGTTGAAAAATACGGTAGAGGTTCATTTAAAGCAGAGATGGGAGCAGCAGCAATAAAAAAACTATTGGAAGAAATAGACATTGACAAACTATCAGAAAAACTAAAAAAAGAAATAGAAAAAGCAAGTGAACAAAGAAGAATAAAAATAGCAAAAAGACTAGACACAGTAGAAGCATTTAGAATGTCTAAAAATAAACCAGAATGGATGGTAATGAGCGTAATACCGGTAATACCAGCAGACATAAGACCAATGGTACAACTAGATGGTGGAAGATTTGCGACATCAGACTTAAATGACTTATATAGAAGAGTAATAAACAGAAACAACAGATTAAAAAGACTATTAGAACTAGGAGCACCAGAAATAATAGTAAGAAATGAAAAAAGAATGCTACAAGAATCAGTAGACGCCTTAATAGATAATGGAAGAAGAGGAAGACCAGTTACAGGAGCAGGAAATAGACCATTAAAATCATTATCAGACATGTTAAAAGGAAAACAAGGAAGATTCAGACAAAACCTATTAGGAAAAAGAGTTGACTACTCTGGACGTTCAGTTATCGTTGTAGGTCCAGACTTAAAAATATATCAATGTGGTGTGCCAAAAGAAATGGCAGTTGAACTATTCAAACCATTTGTTATGAAAGAACTAGTAGGACGTGGAATTGCGCACAATATCAAAAACGCAAAAAGAATGGTAGAAAAATTAAAACCAGAAGTATGGGACATATTAGAAGAAGTTATAAAAGACCACCCAGTAATGTTAAACCGTGCACCAACACTACACAGACTAGGAATTCAAGCATTTGAGCCAGTATTAGTAGAAGGAAGAGCACTAAAACTACATCCATTAGTATGTACAGCATTCAATGCAGACTTCGATGGAGACCAAATGGCTATACACGTTCCATTATCACCAGAAGCACAAGCAGAAGCAAGATATTTAATGTTATCAGTAAACAACTTATTAAAACCACAAGATGGTAAACCAGTTACAGTACCAACACAAGACATGATACTAGGAAGTTATTACCTAACAATGCAAGTAGATGGTGAAAAAGGTGAAGGAATGCACTTTAAAGATGTAGATGAAGCACTACTTGCATATCAAAATAGAGACCTAGAGCTACATGCAAAAGTAAATATAAGAATGAGTAAAGAAATAGATGGAGAAATCAAAACAAGAGAAACACAAACAACAGTAGGAAGAGTAATCTATAATCAAGGAATACCACAAGACTTAGGATTTGTAGACAGAACAACAGAAGAAGGAATGTTTGCACTAGAAATAGACTTTCCAGTTATAAAGAAAAACTTAGGAACAATAATAGCAAAATGTATAGATGTACATGGACTAAGTGAAGCAGCAGAAGTATTAGACTATATAAAAAATCTAGGATATAAATACTCTACAAAAGGAGCTATTACGGTTTCAGTTGCAGACGTAAAAGTTCCAGAAGCCAAAAAAGAAATACTAGAAAAAGCAGAAAAAGATGTAGACGAAGTAACAAAACACTACAAACGTGGATTAATAACAGACGATGAAAGATATTCATCAGTAATTAAAATATGGGAAAAAGCAATAGATGATGTAACAGAAGCAATGAAAAACAACTTTGACACATTAAACCCAATATACATGATGGCAGAATCAGGAGCAAGAGGAAACATGAACCAATTAAGACAAATCGCAGGTATGCGTGGACTTATGGCAAGTACAACAGGAAAAACAGTAGAAATCCCAATAAAATCATGCTTCCGTGAAGGATTAGGACCACTAGAATACTTTATATCATCACATGGAGCAAGAAAAGGGCTAACAGACACAGCACTAAGAACAGCAGACTCTGGATACTTAACAAGAAGATTAGTAGACGTATCACAAGACATTATAGTAAGAGAAGAAGACTGTGGAACAACAGAAGGAATAGAAATAGAAGACATAAAAGACGGAAACCAAATAATAGAAAAACTACAAGAAAGGCTAGAAGGAAGATATCCACTAAACGATATAGTAAATCCAGAAACAGGAGAAATTATAGTTCCAGTAGGTGTTATGATAACCCCAGCACTTGCAAAAGCGATAGTTGACGCAGGAATTACAAAAGTAATAGTACGTTCAGCATTAACATGTAGAACAAAACATGGAGTATGTTCAAAATGCTACGGTATGGGACTTGCAACACGTGAACCAGTAAACATTGGAGAAGCAGTAGGAATAATAGCAGCACAATCAATAGGAGAACCAGGAACACAATTAACAATGCGTACATTCCACCAAGGAGGAGTTGCAGGAGGAGATATTACACAAGGTCTTCCAAGAGTTGAGGAATTATTCGAAGCAAGAAAACCAAAAGGAATTGCCATAATAACAGAAATCGCAGGAGAAGTAAGGATATCTGATGAAGGAAACAAAAAAGAAGTTACAGTAGTAGGAGCAGACGAAGCCAAAAAATATTCAATTCCATTTGGAGCAAAACTTAGAGTAAGAGAAGGACAAGAATTAAAAGCAGGAGATCCAATAACAGAAGGTTCAATAAATCCAAATGAAATCTTATTAATAAATGGACCAAAAGGAGTATATGAATATCTAATCCAAGAAGTACAAAAAGTATATAGAAACCAAGGTGTTGATATAAACGACAAACACGTTGAAGTCATTGGACGTCAAATGATAAAAAGAGTAAAAGTTGAAAATCCAGGAGATACAACATTCTTCGCAGGTTCACTAGTAGACATGTATGAATTTGCAGAAGAAAACGAAAAAATGAAAGAAGAAGGAAAACAACCTGCAACTGGAAAAAGGGTATTACTAGGAATTACAAAAGCATCACTTGCAACAGAAAGCTTCTTATCAGCAGCATCATTCCAAGAAACAACAAAAGTATTAACAGAAGCAGCAATAAAAGGAAAAGTAGATCCATTAATAGGACTAAAAGAAAACGTAATCATAGGAAAACTAATACCAGCAGGAACAGGGCTATCAATATATAAAGACATTCCAATAAATACAGAAGTAGACGAAACACTAGAAGACGAAATTTCAGCAATAAATTAATAATAAAAAGGAGACAGTGGTCTCCTTTTTATTAATCATTTTAGAAAAAAAGAAATTGTTTTATAAATTCTGCACAATTCTTAGAAGCAAAATGTAAATACTCATTAAAATCTATATTATTATTTCCATTAGGAGTATCAGAAATAGAGCGAACAACAATAAAAGGAATATTATTTAAACTACACACCTGTGCAATAGCAGCGCCTTCCATCTCAACGCAATCAGCATTAAATTTCTTATTTATATTTTCCTTCATCTTAACATCAGTACAGAAAATATCTCCAGAAGCAATAATTCCAGTAAATATATTTATATTATTAATTTTAATGCTAGAACATTTCTTTAATAAAATAGAATCACACTCAAAAAACATACCAGTCTCTGGGATATATCCTTTATCGCGTCCAAAAGCAGTAACATCAAAATCATGTTGAACAAGTTTTTTAGCAATAACAATATCACCAATATTCAAATCATTATTCAAGCTACCTGCAGAACCTAAATTAATAATACACTCTAATTTAAAATTATCAGTTAAAATTTGAGCAGTTCTAGCAGAATTAACCTTACCAACACCACATCTAACCAATAAACAATCTTTATTAGAAATTTTACCTTTAAAAATATTTAAATTATATAAGTGAAATTCCTCTAAATCAATCATTAAATCTTCAATAGCCTCTAATTCCTTTATTTCAGCAACAATTATTCCAATATACTTTTTCATAAAAAACAATCCTTTCATCCAAAAACATATAAGCAAATTCAAATTTAAGTTACAATACACAATTATCCTAACATAAAAATTTGTGTTTTTGGGGATGATTTTAAAAATAGAGATATAGATTTTAACATTGTTGTTATTATAAAATATGCATTTATCTGTAGGGACACATGGCCCGCCCCTACAACGTATAATTATAATTCTCTACAATTTTTATCCTCCCTACAAACACAAATTTATATATTAAAACTGTGAATTGTACAAATTTCAATATATATAATACAATAAATTATATAATAAAGCAAATCTGCGAAAAGTGCACAACAAAACTGTCAAAAAATGCACAACAGAACTGCAAAAAAATGCACAACAAAATCATCAAAAAATGCACAATAGTATTGAGAAAAATGATAGAAGATGTTATTATATGTGGATTATATAATGCAGTAGTAAAAAGAACTGATGGTATTTATGTATTGCCAATAACAGCATTAAAACCATGATTATTTAAACATATGTCCATTATCATTTCATTATATATTATAGATAAAGTTGAGAATTATAAAACAAAACTTTACATAATTGTAAAAAAGTGCTATACTATAAGAGTAACAAGAAAACAGTCGAGAACTGGAGGTAAAATATGAAAAGTAAGGTGGAAAAAGCGTGTGAAACAGTAAAAAACAACCTTCGGGACCTGTATGATTACAACTTGGAAGAGCTCTCTCATGCAATAAAGGAAGAGTTAGAAGAGAGAAAATCAAAGAGGGCGCAGATGATTAATAGTCTAGAGGATATGTGCAAGTATATGTTTCAGAATAGAGAAACAAGCTATACCTTCTACTATAGATCATTGTCTCCTAGAGAATTACTAGA
>CAOKMR010000015.1 GCA_948469815.1 uncultured Clostridiaceae bacterium
TTCCTAACAAGCACTGAATTTTTCCTCCCTAGTCAAAATTCGAAATTTGGGACTAAGTCCAAAGCCCTTTATAAAACAATGAAAGGAAGATTAAAAATGATATTAAAAAATAATAGTGAAGATGTAAAAGTTTTAGTAAAATATTTTCAAAGTTTAAGTATAGAAAATAGATTAAAATTAAGTATAATTGTTATACAAAGTGATATGATAAAATTAAAAATCGATAAAGAAAAGTTAGTTGATATATTAAAGAATTTCTTATGTGTTTTTGATAAAAATTATAATAAAAATGCAATGGTTTATTATAAGGATAATATGGATGTTTTTATATTAGCAAAAGTTATGGAAATGAATGAAAAAGAAAAACTTAACTTTATTTTTGAAATAATATATATTGTTTATTATAGCATTACCTTCTACCAGAGAAAGCTTACTTATCAGCTTGAATTGAAGGCAGAATCAGAGTTCAATAATGCAAATCTTAAAGTTGCTAGCTTAGGATATCATGATGCTCATATTAAAAAGTATGAATGCATTTTAGCTGACTTGGCTACAATTAAGAGAGGTATTAAGAACGATAAGACATCTATCAAAATATATGGTACTGATTATAACAGAGGTTATATATATAAAGAAACCTCAGATGCATTGTATGAAGCTGGATTTTATATTCGCATTACTGATTCTGGAGCATCAGCTCTTTATCCTATTGATGAAATGGATGACTAAAGTACTGCTAATTTAGGATAGGGCAAGTCATAATTGGCTTGCTCTTTTCCGTATATATGTAAAACAAAATTATAATTTGTATATACAAGTTATAAAAAATATGCTATACTAATTTCAACAGTTGATTAATCGAATTATTTTTTTGAGCTAAATGTGGGAGGAACACTATGAGAAACAGACGATTTTTTCGCAGATAACCTCCTAAAACGCTCCATGAAATTTGTTTTTATTAAATTTTATAAAATGTTATTAGATTTTATTACATTCTTAAAATGGCTTAATTTCAATAGTTTTTTTAATTTCTTAATTTTTTATTCTTTATAGTTTTTTATTACTTTTAATTAAATATTTTAAAAATTGCATTAAAACGTGAAAAATAATTGCATTAAAATAATGGGAAGAGACTAGCTAGTAGATTATCCAATATTTTAATGCGTTTTATATATTTATGCACAAGATTGTGCTTTTAATTTTTGTTTTTCATAATAAGAACGACAATCTTTTATTTGTTATCAATTGGAAGAAAATCTTATTTAAACAACTTTTATGATAATCTTCCCAAAATATTATTTATAAATCATATAATCAATATCATCGAAGATTTTGTCTTTTTTTGAAATTTCATTTAAAAATATCTCATCAATTTCATCATTTTTAATTTGATAATAGAGTTTAGTAAATCTACCAATATGTTCTTTTATTCTTTTATGAGCATAATCAACCATTGTTTGATTTGTAATAATAAAATTCCAATCACTACTTTGTGCAAGTAATAATTCTCTAGCGCATTGATTTAATGCTTTACGTTTTAGACTAGTTTTAGGCTCATTAGGGAATAAATTTGTAATTTCAACCATTCTATCGCCAGCAATGTGATAATGTCTGTGAACATAATCATTTAAAGGATTTAGCCAAACCTCACTATAACCATTAGCACCCCAACTTGACCTACAAGGTGTAGATTCTTGAATTTCAGGATATAAATCAATATATTCACTAGGTGTAATTAATTTGTAATCACATTTATCATAATATATTTTTTTAAACAAAATGTATAACCAATCTGGTCCCTCATACCACCAATGTCCATAAAGTTCAGCATCGTAAGGACAAACTATTATAGGCTTTTTTCCATCCATTTGAGAATAAAGATAACTAATTTGAGATTGTCTACAATCAAAAAAGTGACCAGCTTGTTTTTCTACAGAATCCATGGCCCATTTAATATTATAATAATCTTTATTTTCGGTTTTTCCTGTAATTCTATAATATTTAATTTGAGTATTAACTCTAACACCATTATGAGCAATAAATGGTTTTATATAATCATAAGGCGCATCATAACCAATATCTCTATAAAATTCGCGATAATTAGGGTCACCTGGATATCCATTTATAGAACTCCAAACCTGTCTAGAAGATTCTAAATCTCTACCAAATGCAATTATTCCATTAGGAGAAACAATAGGAGCAAAAGTACCATAAACTGGAGTAGGATTAGCATATAAAATACCATGGGTTTCAGTTATTATATATTGAATTCCAAATTCTTTAAGATATTTGTCTGTTTCAGGAATATATCCACATTCAGGAAGCCAAATTCCTCTAGGTTTTTTTCCAAAATATTTTTCATAAGTTTGTACACCAACTGCAATCTGAGCACGAACAGTTTTTTCATTTAAATATAGAATCGGGAAATAACCATGTGTTGCCCCACAAGTAATAATTTCAAGTAAACCAATATCTTGAAAATACTTAAATCCTTCTATCAAATTACAATTATATGTCTCTTTAAAAATATGTAAATCATCAGTATATCTATTTAGGTAATAGTTTGCTAATTCACAAACTTTATCATTACCTTTATTACGAATAAGTTCTTTTTTAGAAAGTTCAATATGTTGTTTTAGATATTTTATGTAGCGTTTTTGTAACATTTTGTTATCAAGCATTGAAAGAAGAGGTGGAGTCATAGACATAGTTATTCTAAAATTAACATTTTCATTTTCCAATTTTTTGAAGTTTTTTAGCAAAGGTATGTAAGTTTCAGAGATTGCTTCAAATAACCACTGTTCCTCTAAATAATCTTCACTTTCTGGGTGATGCACAAATGGTAAATGTGCATGCAATATAAAACAAACATAACCTTTTTCATTAGTAGTCATAAATAATTCTCCTTTATTAATATTGTAAGACACATAAAAGCAATGTGTCTTGTTATATTTTAAAATGTAAATTCTAAAACATTCCAGATGTCGGATTACCCGAAGATGGATTAGAAAACATTTTATTATTTTCTAAAATTTCATCTTTGTATAAATTAGTATAAAAACGGTAAACTTTATGCTTTTTGCTATATATATTTCCTATATTTGTCATTAAACGTATACTTCCGAAATCCTTATTATCTATAGTACCAGTTTTTACATTTTTAAATTTAATATTTGTAAAATCAGTTTCATCAAATAATACATGATCATTAGGTGAAATTAATTTATTAGAGGAAGAAACATAAGTGTATCTAGAAGGATTTGTAATATTACGTCTCCCAAGTTCTATTTCATATTCACAATCTGGTTCTTGCATGTGTAAATACCAACTATTAGCAAAATCATTGATTTCAACTTCAAAGAAAATATCTTTTGTTTTATTATGAATAAGTAAAACAGGTTTTGTGGTATTAAAGAAATCTTTACCATGTTTCTCTATAAAAATCTTTCTATCGTCATCAGAAATATCCCAATATACAAACAAGGTTGTAGGAGTTTGAGCTAGAACCCTAACTATAGTTTGATTGTATCTATAAGGTAAATCGTAATATTCTGATATAGGGGAAGGTTTTGAGATAATAATAGAATTATCACTTTTAGTAGTATTTTTCACTGCATTCTTTCTAGATTTAGTACTGTTTTTACTAGTGTTTTTTTTCGTAGTAGAATTAGTAGTAATTTTTTTATTAGCACTAGTTTTTATTTTTTTGGAAGATATAGAATTTGTTTTGCTCGATATAGACTTCTTAATTTCCTTATTTTCATTATTTATAAAATCTTGTTTTTTTTCTTTTTTTGTAACTCTTGACATGATTTTACTTCCTCCTTAGTAAAAATATATTAAAATATAGTATATAATATATCAAAAAAATAATTAATTCAATAGAAAACACAAAAAAATCATATATAATATATTGTAAATAAATATAAATCGAGTTATACTATTAGAAGTAATTAAATATAAGGAGGGATAATGAAGAAAATAATTCTAAAAATAGATGGTATGAGTTGTAGTGCTTGTTCAAATGGATTAGAGAAATACTTAAATAAACAAGAAGGAATAAGTAGTGCAAGTGTGAATTTAGTGATGGCAAATGCCTTAATTGAATTTGATGAGAATATTTTAAATCAAAAAAAGATAGAAAGCTTCGTAAAAGAAGCGGGATTTAAGAGTTTAGGAATATATAATAATGAAATAGAAAAGGATAGTAACAAAAGTGAAAAAGTAAAATTCATTATATTTGGGGGCTTAGCAATTGTTTTATTATATATCTCGATGGGACATATGATGGGATTGCCAATAATAGATAAATTGAATATGCATAAAAATCCGATAACTTATACTATAGTTTTATTTATTTTAACTACAGCATTTTTAATATATGGATTTGGCATAATAAAAAATGGTATAAAAAACTTACTCCACAGAATACCCAATATGGATACGTTAGTCATGATAGGAGTACTTAGTAGTTATTTCTATAGTATATATGGAATGATAATGATTATTAAAGGTCAAAATGATTATGTAGAAAATTTATACTTTGAGTCAGCTGCTATTGTTATATTTTTTATAAAATTAGGAAGATATATTGATGGAATAAGTAAAGATAAGACAAAAGATTCAATAAAGAAATTAGTTCAAATTACGCCTAATAGTGCGATTATAAAAGTTAATGGAGAAGAAAAAGAGGTTACAATTGATGAAATTAAAAAAGATGATATAGTAATTTCTCATGCTGGAGATAAAATTGCCGTAGATGGAGAAATTATAAGTGGAAAAGCACATTTAGATGAAACTTTTATAACAGGCGAAAGTAAACCTATTAGTAAAAGTGTAGGGAATAAAGTTATTGCAGGAAGTATTAATTATGATGGATACTTAGAATATAAAGCAGAACGAATAGGAAAGGAATCCACTATATCTGAAATTGTTAGATTAGTAATAGAAGCAACAAACACAAAAGCACCAATTGCAAAAATAGCAGACAAAGTAAGTGGTTATTTTGTACCAATAGTTATTATTCTGGCTATTTTAACCTTTGCAGTTTATTTAATCTCAGGATATAGTTTTAATGAAGCAATAAATACCTTTGTAACTATTTTAGTTGTAGCATGCCCATGTGCTCTTGGGTTAGCAACACCACTTGCGATAGTGGTAAGTGAGGGGATGTGTGCTAACAATGGAATATTAGTTAAGAAAAGTGAAATATTAGAAAATGCAGAAAAGATAGATACAATAGTGTTTGATAAAACTGGAACATTAACATATGGTAATCTAAAAATAGCAAATATCTTTAATTATAGTAATTTAGAAGATAATAAAATTTTAAAGATTGCAGGGAGTATAGAGGCAAAATCTACTCATCCAATAAGTAAAGCATTTGTAGATTATTTAAAAGAAAACAAAATAGAAACTTTGCAGGTAAAAGAATTTAAGAATATAAGTGGATATGGAATTGCGGGAGAAATAGATGGAGACGAAATAATTTTAGGAAATGCAAAAATATTAAAGCAATTTGAAATAGAAAATAATCATTTACAAGATGAGAAGAAATTAGCCCAAAAAGGAAATAGTATTATATATGTAGTAAAGAACAAAACTATAATTTCAATTATTGGAGTAAATGATATTGTAAGAGAAAATGCAAAATCAGTTATAAAAAGGTTAAACATAAACAATATAGAAACTATAATGTTAACAGGCGATAACAAAGAAACAGCAAACATTGTTGCTAAAAGTATAGGAATATCTAATATAATTTCGAATGTTTTACCATCAGAAAAAGCTGAAACTATAAAAAAATTGAAAGAAGATAATAAAAAGGTAATGATGTGTGGAGATGGAATAAATGATAGTCCAGCGTTAGCAAATGCTGATATCGGTGTAAGTGTTAATAGTGGAACAGATATAGCAATAGACTCATCTGATGTTATACTAATGAAAGATGATTTAAATAAGATTTTAGATTTAATTAACATTAGTAAAAAAACAATAAGGAATATCAAACAAAATTTATTTTGGGCATTTTTCTATAATAGTTTAATGATACCAATTTCGATGGGACTGTTAAAACCTATTGGAATATCTATAAATCCAATGATAGCTGGATTTACTATGATACTTAGTAGTTTTACAGTAATATTAAATGCTTTAAGATTAAAATATATAAAAATGGAAAGGTGAATGTTATGTTTGGAGAAAAAATAATTAAGATAATTTTCATAGATGGTATGCACTGTATGCATTGCGCAAAAAAAGTAGAAGAAGTATTAAAAGAAATAAAACAAGTAAAATCAGTAAAGGTAATCCTTGAAGAAAAAAAGGCAGAAATTATATTAAAAGAAAAAATTGATAATGAAGTTTTAAAGGAAACCATAGAAAATTTGGGATATAATGTAGTAGAGGTTAGAGATTAGGAAACAAAGGTTGAAAGAAGCATAGGATTTTATGCTTCTTTCAAATGTCTTACTACCACTATAAAAATAAAATAAAAAAGTACTTGACAGTTGGCAATATTACATATAAAATATATACTAGGTTAAATATATTCTAAGTAAATAATAACCGAATTAACAGTTTCTAAATAAAAATATATTTAAGAAACTATAATATTCGCTATATTTATTTTGTATAGAGCTTTTATAATACAAATAGAAACTTATACAATATAAAAAATATTAGTTATATATATTATCTGAACATTGAAAATTTAATAGAAAAGAGGAATGAATATGGAAATAATTGCCATAATCGCCACTCTTATAATCTCAGCAATAATTTTTATTCCATTAGGAGTATTAATTAGAAAAAGAATAGCAGAGTCTAAAGTAGAAGGAGCAGAGGGAGAAGCAAAAAGAATATTAGATTTAGCCAAAAAGGAAGCAGAAACAATAAAAAAAGAAGAGGTTTTTAAGGCAAAAGAAGAAATAATAAGTGCCAAAGAAGACTTAGAAAAAGAGATTAGACAGAGAACAGGTGATTTGAATGCTAAGGAAGCAAGAATAACAAAAAGAGAAGAAAACATTGAAAGAAGAACTGAAAATTTTGAACAAAAGGAAAAAGAATTAGAAAAGAAAGCACAAGATATTGAAAATCAAAAAAAGAATTTAGAAGAATTAGAACAAAGAAAAATGTCTGAGCTTGAAAGAATAGCAAAACTATCAGAAGAAGATGCAAAAACAATGCTATTAACAGAAGCAGAAAAACAATTAAAAGTTGAAAAAGCCAATCTACTTAAAGAAATGGATACTCAAATTAAAGAAGAGGCAAATAAGAAAGCAAAAGAAATATTAACATATACAGTTCAAAAATGTGCAGCAGATCATACAGCAGAAACTACAGTATCTATAGTGGCTCTTCCAAATGACGATATGAAGGGGAGAATTATCGGTCGTGAAGGTAGAAATATAAAGGCATTAGAAACATTAACTGGAATAGATTTAATAATAGACGATACACCAGAAGCAGTAGTTATATCAGGATTTGATCCATTAAGAAGAGAAGTTGCAAAAATTGCTTTGGAGAAATTAATTGAAGATGGAAGAATACATCCGGCAAAAATAGAAGAAACAGTTGAAAAAGCAAAAGAAGAAGTTGCAAATACAATTAAATCAGAAGGAGAAAGAGCAACTCTTGAAACTGGGGTAATTGGATTAAATAATGAACTTATAAAACTTATTGGTAAATTAAAATATAGAACAAGCTATGGTCAAAATGTGTTAAATCATTCTATAGAGGTATCAAATCTTGCAAGAATTATGGCAGAAGAACTAGGCTTAGATGCAAAACGTGCAGCTAGAGCAGGATTATTACATGATATAGGAAAAGCATTAGATCATGATATGGAAGGAACACATGTAGAGATTGGTGTAGATGTACTTAAAAAATTCAAAGAAAATGAATTAGTAATAAATGCAGTACAAGCACATCATGGAGATGTTGAGCCTTTAACATTAGAGGCAGTACTAGTACAAGCTGCTGATGCAATTTCTGCGTCAAGACCTGGAGCAAGAAGAGAAACCTTAGAAGCATACATAAAAAGATTGGAAAAACTTGAGGAAATTGCAGATTCTTTTGAAGGTGTTGATAAATCTTATGCAATCCAAGCAGGACGTGAAGTAAGAATTATTGTAAAACCTGATAAAGTTTCAGAAGCTGAAATGACATTAATGGCAAGAGATGTTGCAAAACGTGTAGAAAGTGAAATGGAATATCCAGGACAAATAAAAGTTAATGTAATAAGAGAATCTAGAGCGATAGAATATGCAAAATAAAATTCTTTCTAAATAAAGAAATATAACAAAAATGTAGAGTCACCACTTGGAGGAGTAACATTTGCTTCTCACTACACTCAAAAATATAACTTTCCTATTATACAAAAACTAGCTTATTATAAGCTAGTTTTTTTCTAAAAAATACTTGACAAAAACGGATTACAGATGTAATCTATATTATAAGATTACAATTGTAATCTTATATCGAAGTATGAGGAGGAAATATTATGTGTGGAATAGTAGGATTTATAAGTTCAAAAGGAGAAAAAGGAAAAATAATAAAAAAGATGACAGATAAACTAATTCATCGTGGACCAGATGAAGAAGGATTTTATATAGATGAAAACATTGCTTTAGGTCATCGTAGATTATCAATTATAGATTTAGATAATGGAAAACAACCAATTAGTAATAAAAATTTCGTAGTCATATTTAATGGTGAAATATATAATTATATGGAGCTAAAAGCAGAGCTGATAGAAAAGAATCATAAATTTGAAACTGATAGTGATACAGAAGTACTATTACATGGATATGAGGAATGGGGTAATCATCTTCCTGAAAAATTAAGAGGAATGTTTGCATTTGCTATTTGGGATAAAGAAAATAGAAATTTATTTTGTGCACGTGATAATTTTGGAATAAAGCCATTGTATTATTATAAAAATGAAGATGTGTTTATGTTTGCATCAGAAATAAAGGCATTTTTAGAACATCCTCAATTTGAAAAAATATTGAACAAGGATTTAATTAATCTATATCTATCTTTTAGTTTTACACCAACAGATGAAACATTTTTTAAAGGTGTATATTGTTTAGAACCAGGACATACCTTAACATTAAAAGATAATAAAATAAATATAGAGCAATATTATGAAATAAATTTAGAAGAACAGAATAGAGACTTTGATGAGGTAGTAGAAGAAATAAGTAAAACAATGAAAAGTTCAGTAGAATATCATAAAATAAGTGATGTTGAGGTTGGGGCATTTTTATCTAGTGGAATTGATTCTTCATATATTGTGAGTTTAGCAAAACCAAACAGAACATATACAATAGGATATAACTTACCAAAATATAGTGAAATAAGATACACCAAAAAATTGGCAGAAACATTAGGAATTAAGAATATAAGCAAAAAAGTATCTCAAAAAGAATATATGGAAGAAGTTGAAAAAATGCTATATCATATGGATGAACCATGTGCTGACCCATCTGCTATTGCATTATATTCAGTATCAAAATTAGCAAGTAATGATGTAAAGGTTATAATGTCAGGAGAAGGTGCAGATGAATTTTTTGGAGGATATAATACATATAGAGAAGCAATAGATTATAAAGCATATGATAAACTACCATACTGGATTCGCCATTTATTATCTAGAATATTTAGTTATCTACCAGAATTTAAAGGACGTAATTTTATTGTACGTAGAGGGACTAAACTAGAAAATGAATATGTCGGAGTAAATAAAATATTTGGTGATGAAGAAATAAAAAAAGTATTAAATTTTAAAGGTACAATTAAACATAAAGATATAACAAAATCTTTATTTTATAAAAATAAGGATAAAAGTGATATTGTAAAAATGCAAGCAGTAGATATAAAATATTGGCTTGTGAAAAATATTCTTCTAAAAGTAGATAAAATGACAATGGCAAATTCCATTGAAGCAAGGACACCTTTTATAGATAAAGAAGTTTTTAAAGTAGCAAGTACAATGCCACCCAAATGTAAATTATCAAAAGATAATACAAAAATCGCATTAAGAGAAGCATGTAAAAAGGATATTCCAAATGAAGCCTATAAAAAGAAAAAATTGGGCTTTCCAGTACCAATAAGGGAGTGGATGAGAGAAGATGTAATATATAGTGAAATAAAACAAACAGTGGAGCAGGACTTTGTTAGTGAATTTTTTAAACAAGAATATGTAATCAAATTATTAGAACAACATAAGAATCATAAAAGAGATAACTATAAAAAAATTTGGGCAATATATTGTTTTATAAAATGGTATGAAATATATTTTATGAGATAAATTACTTGACAATATAATTAAAATATTATAATCTTATACAAGGTTACATTTGTAACCTTATAGAAAGGAGAAAATGATGCCAAATAAATATGATATAACTGATGCAGAGCTAGAGATTATGCAAGTATTATGGAAAAATAAAGAATGTGACTTAAATACTATTATAGAAGAATTAAATGGAGAAACAGATAAAAATAGAAATACTGTAAAAACTTTATTAAGAAGATTAATACTAAAAGGTTCTGTTGAATCGAAAAAGATAAATTTAAAAGATACAGTGTATGTGCCAAAGGTAAAAAAAGATAAATTTTTATCTAATCAAAACGACAACTTTCTAAAAAAACTATACAATGGAAAAACAGGAAATTTATTATTAAATTTCGTAGAAAATAAAAAAGTATCAAAAGAGGAATTACAAAAACTAATAGACATATTAGAAAGCGAGGACTAAAATGTTAGAAATATTAATAAATATATGTGAAATTATATCTCCAATATTTTATAAAATATTATATATGTCAGTTATAGGAACAATATTAGGAATACTAATTTTAATACTAACAAAACTTTTTGATAATAAACTTTCTGCAAAATGGAAATCTTTAATGTGGATAATACCACTAATATTTTTAATTATACCAATACAAAGAATTGAAATAAAAACTCCTAATAGCATACCTATAAGTTCAACCATAGACAAAGTAGAAAATATTTTTAATAGTGTAGAACCAATAGATCATAAAGAATTAAATAAAGGTACATATAAATTGACAGAATCACAAACAGTACAATTAGAAGAAATACAAAATAATGAGAATCCCAAATATGATACAAAAGAAATTATATTAAATATGATAATACCACTATTATGGTTAATAGTTTCTATAATGGGATTATTTGTATTTATAATAGGAAATGTAAGTCTAATATCTAAAGTAAGAAAAACTAAAAAAGTTAAAGATTATAGAATTAAAGCTATACAGAGAAATTGTAAGAGAAAACTAAAAATACATAAAAATATAGAAATAAGAAGTCAAAAGGCTAATACTTCTCCATGTATTTATGGAATAATGCGTCCTAAAATATTAGTTCCAGAGGGCTTTACAGAAAAAGAAGATGAAATTATAGAAAATGTATTTATGCATGAATTATCACATTATAAAAGAAAAGATATGATAACTAATTTTATATTAATAATAATTACATCTTTGCATTGGTTTAATCCTTTCGTATATGCTCTTTTTAAAAAAATAAGACAAGAAATGGAACTTGCGACAGATGAAATAGCTTTAAGTAAAATGAATAAAGATGAAAAAAAGAAATATGGATTAACATTAATAAATTTATTACAAACATATCAAAATGAGCAATTAGCAACTAAAATGTTATGTATTATAGATGATAATAAGAGTATGGAAAAAAGGATAATGATGATAAAATTATCTACAAAATTAAAAAAACATAGAATATCTATTATAATATTTATTTTAAGTATTTTGCTTTGTGTGATAAGCCCATTTTTATTAAAAACAACAAATGAAATAAATGCTTATTCACTTTCAGATGAAGATAAACTATATGACCAAGTACAACAATATCTTATTAAATTAGCGGAAGAAATTCATTATTTAGAAAGACCTGAGTTTGCTAATAATAGTGATAATTTTAGAGTTTTTAGTGATATAGTTAAATTAGGTATTAGACAGAATGAAGACGAAACATATGTATATATATGGGCATTAATTAAAACTTACTATGCACAAGAAGAATTATCAAGTAGTGGAAGTTCAATGCCATATAAATTTACTATAAAGAACAATCAAATTATAGATTATAAAATACCAACAGATGGTATAGATTATGGAGATTCAATAAAAGAGATTTTTCCAGAAGATATAAGAGAAAAATTGGAGCAATGTGAAAATCTATTAGATGAAGAAAAACTTGATAATGAGGCAAAAGAGTATTACAGATATCTTGATATTAATGGTAATTTAGAAGATGAAAAATTGAGCAATGAAGAATATATTAATTTAAAATCTAACCAGCAAGAAATAAATAAACTCGTAGGAATATGGAAACCATTTAAAGCAGAGTATAATGGAGAGGAAATTTCTTTAACACAAGTATATGGCTCTGGAATATCATATGGTGGAGAATTGATATTAAATCATAATGGGACATATACAGAATTTATAGGAGTATATTCTGATGAAACAATTAACGATTTACAAGGAACATATAGTATATATGGAAATGGTGAAAAAGCTTTATTAAAAACTAATAATGGTGAAAAAAAAGCAGTAGAATGCCTAGAAAGCAGTAATGTAAATTCCGATGAAGTTACCATAGTAGAAAGATTAGAAAACGGAACTTGTATATACTTAAAAAAACAATAATTTTTAGGAAAATTTTTAGGAAATTTGATAAATAATTGCCTATTATAAAACTTTATGATATACTATTTACAAAATTATTTATGGAGGATAGAAATGTCTGAAGAAACTAATGAAGAGATAGAAAAATTACAAAAAAAGTTAGAGTATATAGGATTAGATTTTGACAATATTCCTGAATTTTTAAGAAATACAGAAAATGTAGACTTTATACCAGAGAAATCATATTCAGAAGAAACGTACAGGGTTTATAAATATGTACCTATTAATGACATACAAATAATTTTTACAAAAGCTAATAGGATGAATTCAATACAAGAAAAATATAAAAGTATTAGTCCAATATATTCATATCTTGTACCAGAAAATGAAGAAGATATAATAAAACATAGCACTTTTTTAAAGATGTTACAGACTGTTGAAATTGAAGAAATAGAAGAAATAAGTGAACAACAGGATAAATTAAATAATGAAATACCATTTTTAATAAAATATGACAAAAATTATCTGTGGGAGATATATTATTCAAATCACTTGCATAAATATTTTATGTTGGTAACAACAGAAGATAAAGAATATGAAAGTTTCTTCTATGTATTAAGAGAGCAATTAAAAAATAGAAATAAAGATAAAAAAATTTTTGTGCCAATAACATATATGGATTATTCAAATAATCTATTAACTAAAGATGAATTCAAAGATTTAGAAAAATATGTATTAAAATTTACTAGTGAATGGCCAATGATATATGAAATATATGATAAAGATGGGCATCCATCAATACAAATATGTGGTAAAACAGTAGTTTATGGTAAACTAGAAAGTATTTATAAAATTAAATTAGACAATAAAGAAATTGCAACTAAATTTTTCAAATTAATAAAAGCATTATTTATATTAGAAACAGAATTTCCACATGATTATAAATTTGATATACAGATATCACAAAATGGTGGATTAGAATTAGTATATAATTCAAAAATAATAACATATGAAATTTTAGGAAACTTTATAAAAGAAGAGTATAAAAAGAAATCAGAATATCTTCGTATACTAAAAAAAGAAGAAAAGATATTAAAAGAAGTATTAGACAACTTAAAAAGAGTAGAATCAGAAAGAGAAAAAGAATACTTGCTAAAACAAAATCAGGTAGCAACATATTTAAAATGTAGAAAAACCTTTTTTGGAAAAGTCAGATATTTCTTTAAAGGAAAATTAAAAGAAGAAATAAATAATAGATTAGAATTACCAGAACCAAAAATTGAAATAAACGAAGAAGAAATAAAACAAGAATATGAAAAAGATTTTTATACAATAGAAGATTTAATAAAATTGTGTAAAGAATTAAATGAAATTTCTAATACAGTTAAAGATATTAAAATGGATAAAACTGCATTAGAAATAAAAAACAACCAATTAAAAGTAAAAATCAATAATGCTACAAAATTTATAGAAGAAATAGATAGCCATAGAAAAAGCATTTTTGAGTTTTGGAGATTTGCCAATAAGGATAATGGATTAGCATTAGAAAGTGGAACAATAGAAGAAAAGAAAGAAGAAAAAAATAAAATTTCAGAGCTATATTTTGATTACATAGAAGATATAGAAGAAATTACTGTAAGAATTGACGAATTGCAAAGAAAAATACTATCAAAAGAAGATACAGATAATATATTTTTAGCTGTAACGAAGTTTTTAAATCCTATGAATGCTATAAAAAGCGGTAAACAATACAACTTTACAGCAGAATTAGAAGATATAAAAAACGATTTAAGAAGTATTGAATTATTATTTGGAAAAGAAGAATTTGATATATTTGGCAGTTCAGTGGAAGATAAAACTAAAATAGATATAATAAAAAACAAAAAGCACAGAGAAAATAAAAAAGTTGAGCATAAAATACTAAAAATTAATAAAGAAACTGATACAATAGAATTTGTATCATATCTTCATGGTATCATTAATTCACTAGACAAGGTTTATGAAAAGAACAATTTAGGAATAAAATTAAATGTATATCAAGTGTCAGAAAAATCATTAAACATAGATGGTTATGGAATTTTTAATATTAATCCGCAAAATGCACTAAGAAAAATAAAGAATGAACCTATAATTAATTTATATACTATACATTTAAAATCTACAAGTCCAGCAATTGGTTTATCTAATATAATATATTATGATAATTTTAATGAGACTTTACCTATTGGGATGGATATATCAGATGAGGTATTATTAGATATTAGTAAATTAGATTTAGAATTAAAAAGACAGAAATTATTTAGAATAAATGTAATAATTAATGAACAAGATGTACAGACAAAAACAATATGTGCATATGAATATGAAGTTAGAGATAATTAACCCCGAAAGGAGAATAAACTTTATGAAAAAGAAGAGAAAACCGAACTTTTTAGCAATATTATTATTTCTTTGTATTTTGGTGTGTATTTTAATTGCAGTTTCATATTTATACAATAAAGAGCAAAAGAGAAAAATCCTATCAAGTATTGAAGACGAAATAATAGAAGTTAATAATTATTATTTATATGGAACACATTTTAACTTAGAAGGCAAAATAAAGGGAATATCAACTAATAATATAAAAGACATAAAATTTACATTAGTTGATATTTCAGAAAATGAAAAAGAATATGATGCAATATATGAAATAGATGGAAATGAATTAAACCTTACTACATCAAAGCTTATAAATGAAGGCATATATTTAGAAGATATTGAAAGCGGAAAGTATTTTCTGTTTTTAAAAATAAAATACTCAAACGATGAAATAAAATATTATTCAATGAGAAATAATACTAATTATCAAGACGTAGAATACTATACGATTACAAAAAACAAATCTAACAAAAAGGTAAATATAGAATTTGATATTTTTAAATCAAATGATGAAGAGGCTTCTTATATTAAATTTAGTGTAGCAAAAGCAAAACTACCTACAAGTGTTTATGATATTTCTATTGATCCAGGACATGGAGGAAGTGACCCAGGAGCAATTTCAGGGCAATATAAAGAAGCAGAAATAGCGATGAAGCATAGTGCAGAATTAAAAGACAAATTAGAAGAGTTAGGATTAAAAGTTATATTAACAAGAGATGGAACAGAGGATACATCAGAAACTAGCAAATTTGGCGTTTATAGTGTATATGATTTTGAAGGAAGAGTTAATATTGTAGGAAGAGCAAAAGTAAAATACAATTTTTCAATACATGTTAATAGTTTTGATACAAATACACTAAGTGGAACAGAAATATATGCGCCATCAAATGCATCATTAAAAATTGCGCAATCATTAGCAGATAATATAGTTAGTATAGCAAAAACTACATATTCAACAAGAAATACGGATAAAGTATCAGATGGTGTCTATGTTAGAACATTTACAGACACTGAAATCGTAGAATCAGCTGAGACCGCTCAGAAAAAAGGATTTGAGCCATATAATATAACAACATCAACTCCATATTTATATATGATAAGAGAAGTGGGAGGTAAAACAACAGGAGCATATATTGATGGAAGAAATAAAGGTATTGGAACTAATATGTATTACAATTCTAATATAGGAGTAGAAAGTTATTTAATAGAATTAGGATATATAATAAATAAAACAGACTTAAATAATATGTTAAATAATCAAACATCATATATTGAAGCTATAGCAAAATCCATACAAGAAAACATTTGCAAAGAATAAAATGAATATAACTACACATAATAATAACAAATAAAAACAAAAAATATTTTGTTTTTAAGAAAGGATTGATATTATTATGAAAGTTAAAGATTGTATGACAAATTCAGTATGCAATTGCACACCAGAAACAACAATACAAGATGTGGCAAAGAAAATGTGTTCGAACCATATAGGTTGTTTACCTGTATGCGATAATACAAATAATATTGTAGGATTAATAACAGATAGAGATATTGTATTAAGAAGTGTTGCATGTGGAAAAGACTCAAAAACTACACCAATAAGTGAGATAATGACTACAGACGTTTGTTGTTGTAATAGTAATGATGAAGTAAATGAAGCAGAAAAATTAATGGGAACAATGCAAATAAAAAGAATACCTGTATTAGATAATAATAAGGTAGTTGGAATGATAACAGTTGGAAACTTAGTAAATGATTCAAAAATAACAAGTATAGAAGTATCTAATACAGTTGAAAATATATGTCATTGTGGACCAAATGCTAAAAATAATGAATAAACTATAGCACGGAAATATCCGTGCTTTTAATAATTATATAAAATGTAAAAATTATAAATAAATAGAACATGAGGAGAACATTAAATTTAAAGTAGTGGCACATTGCATGTGCCCAATGAAGAAATTAGAATACAACAATATAAATAGTAACAGAAAATTAAAACAAATCTAAATATATATTGAAAAAACAAAACAAATAAGATATTATATTAATACAAAGTAAAAAGGAGAAAAATCATGGAAACATTTGATAAAAAAATAAAACAAATAAAAAGTAGAAGAATACCTTTAGCAATAATCATGCTAATGATTGCAGCTGTTATATTTATATTAGCAATAATTGAATTGTTACCAAAAGAAATTGAATATGTAGAATTTAGAAAAGACAGAAAATTAGGTAATTATGCTAAAACAACAGTATATTATTTAATGGGTCCATTAGTACAAGTTAAAGATTCTAAAGATGGAATTATTTCAGGCTATTATGTAGCGGTTGGAAAAGAAAATGATATGTTTATTATAAGACTAAAAGAACACAATATAGAAATACCAATACTTGGAAAGGATATAGATGAAAATTCAATAGATTCATTAGAAGGAAGAGAACTTTTAGGTAATGTTCAATTAAGTTCTTCTAGTTTAAGAAGTGCCTTAAATAATAGCTTGAATAATATATATAATGAAAAAATTGCAAATAATAATAATTTTGAAAAAGTTTTTGGTGGATATTATTTAGATACAGTTATAGAAGTAGAAAATAATGCAAAAAATTTATTTATATTAGATATATTTTTTATAATGATAGTGATTATGTGTTTATTTATAAATAAGTACATAAGAAAAAACGTAGATAGAAATCTTAATAAATTAAAAGCAAAAGGAAAATTAGAAGAAGCTATAAAAGAATTTGAAGGTGAAAAGTTAATAAGTTATAAAAAATTAAAAGTTTATTTATCACCTAATTATATATTTAGTTATTGTGTTGGATTTGATATTATAGCTTTTAAAGATATCAAACAAGTTACTGTATCTAAAAAAGTTTTTGGAAGTTCAAATAAGAATAAATATATAATTATTACTACGAAAGATGATATAGAATATTATATAGCACCAATTAGCAAAAAAAGGCATAAATTTATATTTAATGAGTTACTTACAAAGATTAAAGAAAAAATTTGATAAGATATATAGAATATTAAATATAAAATCAGTAATTTTTCAATACAAGAATAAGACCATTATCTAATAGCAAAAATTAATAAATATTTCATAAAATACTTTATCTTTTAATTTTTTTGTAATATAATATAAAATATTTATACCTATAAGGGTACAAGACCTAAGTACCTAAGAAAGGAAGAAATAAACTATGAGTGATGAAAAAGTAAAAAATAGAAAACAAAAAAAGGAGAGAAAAGGAAAAAATAAAAAAGGAAATAAGAAAGTAAAGAAAATATTATTAATAACATTTTTGACAATACTAATATTAGGAGTTATAGCAGTAGGAGTATTATTTGGAGTAGTATTTGGACTAATTAAAGGAGAATGGTCTTTATCAGAAGAAGACTTAGAGATAGAATTTGCAAATTCAACAATTGTAGACATGGATGGTAATGTAATTGGTACATTAAACGGTGATGAAAACAGAATAATAATAAGCAAAGACGAAATGTCTAAATACTTAGAACAAGCATTTATATCAATAGAAGACGAAAGATTTGAAACACATAAAGGAGTTGACTTAAAAAGAACATTAGGTGCAACTTTAACATTTGTAACACATAAAGGCAGTTCATCATATGGTGGAAGTACTATAACTCAACAATGTGTAAAAAATCTAACAGGAGAAGATGATAGCAAAGGAATAAATGGTGTACTAAGAAAAGTTAAAGAAATGGCTAGGGCATACCAATTAGAAAAAATTTGGTCAAAAGACCAAATACTAGAGCTATACTTAAACCTAATTCCCTTAGGTGGAGATGTATATGGAGTAGAGATGGCATCAAGAAAATACTTTAATAAATCAGCAAAAGACCTTACAGTAGTTGAATCAGCATATTTAGCTGGAATTACAAATGCACCTAGTACATATAATCCATTTGGAGATCATGGATATGGAACAGATGAAGCAAAGACAACAAGAATAAATAAAAGAGTAACAAATGTATGTTATAAAATGAATGAATTAGGACGTTTAAGTGATGATGAATACAAAAAAGCACTAGAAGAAATAGAAGCAGGAATTAAATTTGAACAAGGAACTACATCAAGCAATTCAAACCACTCATATCATACAGAGGCAGCAATAAGACAGGTAATAAAAGAGTTAATGGCAAAGAATAGTTGGTCTGAAGAAGAAGCAAAACTACACTTATATGGTGGAGCATATACAATATATACAACTCAAGATACAAATTTACAAAAAACAGTGCAAGATGCTTACTTAAATAAAGATTGGATAACAACAAAAACAGTAACTAAGAAAAATGAAGAAGGAAAAGATGAAAAAATAAAGGAACAAATACAATCTGCAATGGTAATAATAGACCACTCTACAGGATATATAGTTGCAGGTACAGGAGCATTAGGAGAAAAAACAGCCTGGGGAGTTAACAGAATGGTTGAAAACGGTTCACAACCAGGTTCATCAATAAAACCATTAGCAGTTATTGCACCATCATTACAGGAAGGTTTAATTACTGCAGCATCAGTTGCAGAAGATAGCCCAATAACCTTTGGAAGTTGGTCACCACATAATGATAAACAAGATGGATATTATGGACTTATGAATATTAGATGGATTTTAAGAGTATCTAGAAATCTTCCAGAAGTAAGAATGATGGCAAAATTAACTCCAGAAAAATCAGCAGAATATTTAAAAGCTATGGGTATAAGCTCACTTGCAGGTGATGAAGGACTATCTCTAGCATTGGGAGGATTAACCAATGGTGTTAGTCCACTTGAAATGGCAGCAGCATATGCTACAATAGCAAATTATGGAGTTTATATAGAACCTACATATTATACAAAAGTAGAATCATCAACAGGAAAAGTATTAATAGAAAAACAACAGGAAACACATAGAGTATTCTCAGAACAAAATGCATGGATACTTCAATCATTACTTACAGAACCAACAGGAACAGGTTTGACAGGAGCAAGTGGAGCAACTGCAACAGGAGCTGTATTAAAGGGATATCAAACATCAGGAAAAACAGGGACCTCAAATGATACTCTATATACATGGTTCTGTGGATTTACACCTTACTATACAGCATCTATGTATTTTGGATATGATAGTTATGAAAAAAATGAAATTGGAAGAGTAAAAGCACCAGGAAGTGGTACAGTAGCAAGAAGATGGGCATCAATTATGAAAAAAGCACATGAAGGATTAGAACAAAAAAGATTTGAAATGCCATCAGGGATAACAACAGCAAAAGTTTGCTCAAAATCAGGATTATTAGCCACTGGATTATGTAGCAGTTCAGGAACAGTTTATACAGAATATTTTGTAACAGGAACGGTGCCAAAAACATCATGTTCATCTCATAATGAAACTGCAATATGTAGTGAAACAGGATTATTAGCAAGTGATGGATGTCCGTACGTAGTAAGAAAATTATTTATAAAAAAGGAAAACGAAAATGGGTCAACAGGTATGTTTAGTGCAGATAGTGAAAGTATACCTATGCCAACAGAGAAATGCCCACATGGACCACAAACTCCACAAGAACCACCAGAAGGAGAAAATCCTACAGACCCAAATAATCCAGAAGAACCTAACAACCCAACTCAGCCACCAGAAGGAAATAATACAGTAGATCCAAATAATCCATCAGAAGGAAATAATACAACAGAACCGAATAATCCATCAGGAGGAAACAATACAACGACTCCACCATCAGGAGGAAATACAATACAACCACCAGAAGGAAATAATACAGTACCACCAACAGGAGGAAACACAGTAAATAATACGATTGAGTAAAATAGTTATAAAATATATGGGATATTTATGTCCCATATATTTTAAAGAAACTATATAAGAAAGGAAAAGATCATGGGATTAAAAATATATAATACTTTAACTAGAGAAAAAGAAGAATTTAAACCTTTAAATGGAACAGATGTAAAAATTTATTCTTGTGGACCAACAGTGTACAGCTATGCACATATAGGAAACTTTAGAACATATATATTTATGGACACATTAAGAAGAGTTTTAAAATACAATGGTTATAAATTAAAACATGCTATGAATATTACAGATGTTGGACACCTTGAATCAGATGCAGATGAAGGCGAAGATAAAATGTTAAAAGCAGCTAAGAAGGAAAATAAAAATCCATATGAAATTGCAAAATTTTATACAGATGCCTTTTTTAAAGACTTTGATATATTAAATATAGATAGACCAGAGATAATATGTAAAGCAACAGACCATATTGAAGAAATGTTACAATTTGTTAAAGAAATTGTAGAAAATGGATATGCATATGAAACAAGCAGAGGAATATATTTTGATATATCTAAACTAGACAAATATCCAGTATTATCAACAAGAAAAATCGATGAACAAATAGCAGGTGCAAGAATTGCAGTAGATGATGAAAAAAGGAATCCAGAAGATTTTGCACTTTGGATAAAGGCACCAGAAAATCATATAATGAAATGGGAAAGCACTTGGGGATTATCTTATCCAGGATGGCATATAGAATGTTCAGCAATGAGTAGAAAATACTTAGGAAACGAATTTGATATTCATACAGGGGGAATAGACCATATTCCTACTCATCATGAAAATGAAATTGCACAATCAAAAGGAGCAAATGGAAAAATACCTGCAAAATATTGGATGCACTGTAATTATTTACAAGTTGATGGTGGAAAAATGTCTAAAAGTTTAGGAAATGTTTATACTGTATCAACACTAATTGAAAAAGGTGTAAATCCATTAGCATTCAAACTATTCTGCTTTTCATCACATTATAGAAACAATATAAATTTTACCTTTGAAGGAATTGAAGCTACAAATAAAGCTTATGTTAGATTAAAAGATGGATATAATAAGCATAAAGAGGGGAAGGAAGATATTAGCGAGGAAATAATAAATGAATTCAAAACAAAGTTTGAAGACGCAATAAATGATGACTTAAATATGCCGATGGCAATGGGAGTAGTTTGGGATGTTATAAAATATCCATCCAAATCAGAAAAGCTTTCAAAGCTATTAGAAAAGTTTGATGAAGTTTTAGGTTTAAAAATAAATGAAATTGATAAAAATAGTATAGATTTACCAGAAGAAATAAAAGAATTAATTGAGCAAAGAAAAAATGCTAGAGAAAATAAAGAGTGGGAGTTATCTGATAAATTAAGAGATAAGATATTAGAATTAGGATATTCAGTAAAAGATACAAAAAATGGAATGGAGATAGAAAAAGCCTAATAAAAGTTTTGGAAGGATTGATATAAAATAATGGAAAAATCAAATAATAAAAAAATGAATTTTTTTGTTAGAACATATAAAGCGGTAACTAAATTTGAAACTTATACACAATTTGCAATAGAGCCTATATCAAAAGCAATTAAATATTTAGCAATATTAGTTTTAATATTTTCAATAATTGTTACAACTATTTATATAACATCCTTTAAATCAAAAATTTCACAAGGTGTTTTATATTTAAAAGAAAATATAGAAGATATAAATTTTAATAATAAGACACTAAGTTATAACAATGGTGAATATTCAATTTATAATGATGACAAAAATATGATACCAATTATTATAGTTGATACTAGTGAAGAACCAAATATAGAGGAATATAGAAATAAAGTAAAATTATATGATTATGGATTTATATTATTAAAAGATAAAATTGAAATGTTTATATCAACACAAAGTGATGAAAATCAATTTACAACAATGCTATATTCGGATTATAATATTGATAACATGAGTAAAGAAGAAATATTAAATAGTATTAATAATCCGATTATATGTGTTTATTTAGGAATAGCAGTATTTATAGTAGAATTTATACAATATTTTATCTATATATTATTAAATGCAGTCGTATTAGCTGTAATGGGACAATTGCTTGCCATGATATTAAAACTAAGGATGAAATTTAGTGAAACATATAGAATGGGAATATATGCTCTAACTTTACCTGCAATACTAGAATTAATATATATTATACTAAATAACACCACAGGATTAGTAATACAATATTTCTCTTGGATGTATACAACAATATCATATATATATATTTGTGTAGCTATACTTATAATAAAAACAGACTTTATAAATATGCAAAATGAACTAATAAGAATAAAAATGGAAGAGCAAAAGGAAGAAAAAGACACATTAGAAGAACAGGACGAAACAAAAGATGAAAATACAGAAGAAAAAAAAGAGGAAGACTCTAATGAAGATAGTGACTTAAAAGAACAGACAGAAGGCTAATTAGCTAATATAAAATATGGAAGGAATATGATAATGAAAAAAGAACCAAAAAAAGAAAGAAATAATAAGAAAAAAATGCTTGTTGTATTACTCACAATATTACTAATTGCATTAATAGCCCTTACAGCTTTATTGGTAATATACTCAGACACAAAGAACAAAGAAAACTTACCATATACTACATTATTAGATTACTTAGAACAAGACAAAATTGAAAAGATGGAAATGACTTATGGTTCAACTACGTTAAAGGTAACACTCAAAGAAAGAGAAAAAGAAGAAGACACAGAAACTGTAATAGTACCTAGCATACAAGCATTTATGGAACATGTACAGAATAAAAAAATGGAAGGTAAAGACATTAATTTAGAGCAAAAACCAGCAAGTATAATAACAACAATAGCGAGCAAGGCTTGGTCAATTATCCCAACAATATTAATGATAGCTTTATTTGTAATGATATTTCAAATGCAAGGACTGGGAGATAAAGGTGTAGTATATGATGGTGAAGAAAACAAAAGCAGTGTAAAATTTGAGGATATTGCAGGATTAGAAGAAGAAAAGAATGAATTAGTAGAGATAGTTGGATTTTTAAAAGACCCTAAAAAATTTAGAGATATGGGAGCAAAAATTCCAAGAGGAGTCCTACTTTGTGGTAAACCAGGAACTGGAAAAACTTTACTTGCAAAAGCAGTTGCAGGAGAAGCAGGAGTTCCCTTTATAGCAATGAGTGGTTCTGAATTTATAGAGATGTTTGCAGGACTTGGAGCATCACGTGTAAGAAAATTATTTGCAAAAGCAAAAAAATTATCTCCATGTATAGTTTTTATAGATGAAATAGATGCAATTGGTTCAAGAAGAACAGGAGGTGGTGGAGCAGAATCAGAAAACAACCAAACATTAAATCAATTATTAGTTGAAATGGACGGATTTGAAACTGATAATGCAGTAATAGTATTAGCAGCAACAAATAGACCAGAAATGTTAGATAAAGCCTTATTAAGACCAGGAAGATTTGATAGACAAATAACAGTAGCACCACCAGATATTAAAGGTAGAGAGCAAATTTTAAAAATACATGCAAAAGACAAAAAATTTGCAGATGATATAAATTTAGCAGATATTGCAGACGATACAGCAGGATTCACAGGAGCAGAATTAAGTAATATATTAAATGAAGCAGCAATAATTGCAACAGTAAATGACCATGAAGCAATACAAAAAGAGGATTTAGAAGAAGCCATAAAAAAGGTAACAGTTGGATTACAAAAAACAAGTAGATTAATGTCAGAAAAAGATAAAAAATTAACAGCATATCATGAAGCAGGACATGCTATAGTCAGTAAATTCCTTCCAACAGTAACGGATGTAAAAGAAATATCAATTATACCAAGAGGAGTTGCTGGAGGATATACAATGTATAAATCAGATGAAGACAAATACTATGTATCAAAAACAGAAATGGAAGAAAAACTAATTTCATTATTAGGAGGACGTGCCGCAGAAAGACTAATATTAAATGATATATCAACAGGAGCAAGTAATGATATAGAAGTTGCAACAAAAATTGCAAGAAACATGATAACTGTATATGGGATGAGTGATACACTAGGACCAATATCATTAGTAGTAGATACACCAGAAGAATTAAGACTATTTGGTCATAACATTGAAGATGAAATAGGAACAGAAATAAAAACTATAATAGATACAGCATATGTTAGAGCACAACAAATATTAAATGCAAATATGGAAAAATTACATCAAATAGCACAAATATTATTAGAAAAAGAAACAATAACACAAGACGAATTTGAACAAGTATTTATGTCTTAAAATAAGTAATTAAACTATAAAACATAAGAGGTAATTATATTAATTTTTCCATCGAACTCAAAAGACCCCGTAATGTGCGAAAGTATGAGATGAAATTAAAATATTTATTACATTACTTTGCAGTAATCCGTAAGTAGCAGGCTGTTTGAGCTTCGATTACAAAATTAATATAATTACCTCAATGTAAATGAAATTTATCAAAAATGAGGAGGAATAGAAATGGAAAAATGTATATTACTAGGAAATGGAGCAAGAGAAGCAGTAATCGCAGAAAAAATATCAGAAGGATTTGAATTATATTGTATAATGCCATATGAAAATCCAACAATTTCAGAATTTGCACAAAAATCAAATGGAAAAATATTAATAGGAGACCCATTTGATAAGGAATTAGTAAAAAAATTCATAAAAGAAGAAGATATAACAAACTGTGTAATAAGTAGTGATAACTTATTAAGAGATGGATTAATAGACTTAGCAAGACAATTAGGATTAAAAACATTTGGACCAACATCATTAGGTTCAAAAATAGAATGGAGCAAAACTTATGCTTTAGACATCGTACAAAAAATTGCACCAGATATGGTAATAAAAAACTTTGAAGTAAGAAGCAAAGAAGAGCTAAGAAAAATAATAGATGAAAACTATCAAGACGATAGTTTTGTTATAAAACCAGAAGGATTAACAGGAGGAAAAGGTGTTAAAGTAGGAGGAATACACTTTAAAGGTAAAGAAGAAGGATACAAATACGCATTATCATGTTTAGAGGATAGTGGAGTGGTTATAGTGCAAGATAAAGTAGAAGGAAGAGAATTTACAGTAACAGGATTAACAGACGGAAAAAATCTTGTTATAACCCCAACTACTTTTGATTATCCATATAGATTTGATGAAGATAAAGGACCAGGAACAGGTGGAATGGGATGTTTAAGTTTTGAAACAGGTCTATTACCATTTTTAAACAAAGAAGATATTAATAAATGTGCAGAATTAATGAAAAAAGTAATTGAATATATAAATCGTGATAGTAATGAATTTACAGGACCAATCTATGGAGGATTCTTTAAATGCGAAAATGGAATAAAATTTATTGAATTTAATGCAAGATTTGGAGACCCTGAAGCACTAAATATATTAAATACATTAGAAACACCATTTAAAGAAGTATTTTATAATATTCAAAAACAAGAGCTATCAGAAGAAAACTGTAAATTTGCAAAAAAAGCAATTTGTACAGTTTATATGGTAAGTCCAAACTATGCAATAGCCTCAAGCAAAGAACCTTGTAAATATACACTAAACAAAGAAGAAATAAACAAAAAAGGAGCAAAAGTATATTTTGCAAGTTCAAAAAGAGTAGAAGGTAATTCTTATGAATCAGTTGGAAATTCAAGATTAGTAGCTATTGTTGCAGAAGATGAAAACTTAGAAAAAGCAAAACAAAAAGTATATAAGGCAATAGAAGGAAATGTAGATAGTGTATTGAATTTTAGGAAGGATATTGGAACAATATATATACATTAATCGAAAAATAATTGCCATTTGGCATAGCTGGAACAGCATAGCGTGAGAAATTTATGAAATAAATTTCACTCGCTAAAAAGTTCATCGAAAGAAAATCCTCAACGTGCACAAGCACGCCTCCGGTATTTCTTTCTCGAATGCCTTGTCAAATAACAATTCTTTTCCGATTATATATTATAAGAAGAAATATAAATAAAGGAAGAAATATTAAATGCTAGATTATAATAAAATACAAGAATTTGAGAAACAAAAAACAAAAGTAATGAACTATATAATATATAAAAAGAGAACAGAATATGAAGTAAGACAAAAGTTTTCTAAAATAATAGATGAAGTAACCTTAGAAGAAATAATTGAATATGTAAAAGAAGTAGGATATTTGAGTGATAAAGACTATATTGAAAGAGCAATCAATGAATTTATGGCATTAAAAAATTTATCAATATTTGAAATAAAAAACAAACTATATGCAAAAGGAATTTCAAAAGATGATATAGAAGATTATATATGTGAACACAGAGAAGAACTAGAAGAATATGAAGAAAAATCAAAAGAAAACATAATTGCAAAAAAATCGGATGTAATGGACGAAAGAGAATTAAAAAATTATCTATATAAAAAAGGGTTTAATAAGGATTAATTTGAAGCATAAAATTATGTCATAATGGAAATGGTAAGTGTAGGGGCACCGTTTGTGGGAATACTCATAAGACATGACACCACTGTGCCCTTTTATTATAAGTAACACATAAATAGAATGAAAGGAAAAATAATGAACAACGTATTATCACTAGAAACAAATAAATATGCAATAAAAATAGAAAATTTTGAAGGTCCACTAGACTTATTAGTACATCTAATAGATAAAAACAAAATGGATATATATGATATTAAAATTTCTGAAATTGCTGAACAATATATAGAATACATACACAAAATGGAGGAACTAAATTTAGTAATAACTAGTGAATTTGCAATTATGGCATCAACTTTATTATATTTAAAATCAAAGAAATTACTTCCAAAGCATCAAGAAGACGAAGAAGAATTAACTGAGGAAGAACTTATAAGAAGAATTATAGAATATAAGAAGTATAAAGACATAACACGAAAATTAAAAGAAAACTTTTTAACTTTTTCTAATAGATATTATAAATTTGCAGAAAAAATTGAATTGCCTAAACAAGAATTAGATGAGAACTATGAGCAAGGGATAATAACAAAACTATACAAAAGATTAATATATAGAAATGAAGAAAAGATAAATGTAAATGCAAAAAATATTGAAAAAATAGCATTAGTAGACACATATACAGTACATGATAAAGTAAAAGAAATGTTTAAAATATTATTGCATACACCAAACTTTGTATTTAATAAAGTATATACTTTAAAAAAACATAACAAACAAGAAGTTGTAACTGCATTTTCAGGACTTTTGGAATTATCGAGAAGAAGCAAGGTTATGACAGAACAACAACAGAACTTTGGAGACATAAAAGTTGAAAAAATAAAGAAAGCAAAAGAATAAAATTAGAAAAATTGGAAAAAATTAATAATATAAATTCTATGAAATGGAGAATTTTATGTTATTAATTTTATTTTTTTTAATCATTATTATAGCTATATTTACTATAAAAATAAGAATTAATTTTAAAGACATACAAGTATCTAATATTAATGAAAATAGAGAAAAGACTCCAATTAAACATCATTATTATATAGAATTTGAAATTTTCATATTAAAGATTATTAAAATTGCAAAAATAAAATTCAATAATCAGAAAATGAATAAAGCAATAAATAAAATGAAATACAAAATAGAAGACTTTGGTGTAGAAAGAGAGATAAGGAAAGAAATAAAAAACAGGAAACAATTATTAAAAGCATTTAAACATCTAAATTTAAAATTAGAAAAATTGAATTTTAAACTTGCAATAGGCACAGATGGAATAGTTAGTACAATAGGAATATTTACTGTTATATCAACAATAATACCTATATTAATTAGAAACAATGCAGACAAAGTACAATATGAAATAGAACCTATATATAATACTGGAAATGTAATAAATTTTTGGGCAAATGGTATAAGTGAGGTTTACTTGGTACATATTATTTATGCATTATATACGATAAAAAAATAATTGCCCTTTGACGTTGTTAGACTTCAATCGAAATCAAATCAACGTACATAAGTACGTCTCATTGATTTCAATTTTGTCTGCCTAGTCAAAGAACAATTCTTTTTCAATCTAGATAAATTTTTTCAAGGAAGGAAGGAAAGAAAATGGGAGAAGAAACAAAAGGACAAAGTCATCCTATAGAAGGACTTATGATTACAGCAATGGATAGCATACAAGGAATGGTGGACGTTAATACAATAATAGGAGAACCAATAGAAACATCAGTAGGGAGTGTAATAATACCAATATCAAAAGTAACATTTGGATTTGCAGCAGGTGGTAGTGAATTTAAAGGAGAAACAGTTGATGAATATACTAAAAAAGAAAAAGAAGAACAGGTGCAGTACAGATTGCCATTTGGAGGAGGAAGTGGTGCAGCGGTTAATATAAATCCAGTAGCATTTTTAATAGTACAAGCAGACACAGTAAAACTATTACCAGTAAATCATGCATCATCATTAGACAAAGTATTAGACTATGCACCAGATATAATAGAAAAAATAGAAAAAGTAATGTGCAAAAAGGAAAAACAGGAAAATTAGAACTTTAACAAATGGGCGATTAATCGTCCATTTTTGTATATTACATTAGAAAGTTTTATTTAACTAATTCAACTTAAAATATTGAAATTTATAAAAAAACGTAGTATAATAATTACGAGGAGAAAATAAGATGAATCAAATTTTGGTTACAGATAAAGTTATAGTCACTAAGGAAATGCGAAAAAAAAAGAACTTTTATAAAAGAAATATAATTTTATCAATTTTTCTAATGTGTATATTATGTACATATTATGTGTATGCAGAATATGACAGAAATAGATATGAACAAAAGTCACAAGATATTTTAAATGATTTGAATATTTTAGATACAACTACTAAAGAAGATGATACTACTATGGATAATAGTACTTTTATAGCGACTAGTTCAATAATGGTAGAAGATGATATATTAAAAGTAATTTTAGGAAATTCATCAGAAACAGCAGAAGAAGTAAAATTAGGCAATATATTGAAAAATGTTAGACATGCTGTTGAAGAACAAGACAATTTAACAGGAGAAGGACAACTACCTAATAAATATATGACAGAAAATGGAGAAATAGAATATTCAGCTGAAGCTATAGTAAAAGTGCCAACTTTAGGAATAGAATATCCAGTGTTATCAGAAACATCAGAAGAATTATTAAAGATTTCTATTAATAAACTTTGGGGACCACAACCTAATGAAATTGGAAATTATGTAGTAATTGGGCATAATTATAAAAGTGGAAAGATGTTTGGAAAACTAAAAAGTATTAATATGGGTGATATAATAGAACTTACAGATATAAAAGGAAAAACTATAAAATATGTTGTATCAGAAAAATATATTATAGAGCCTACAGATGTTAGTTGTACAAGTCAATTAACAAATGGAAAAAGACAAATAACATTGATAACATGTTCTAATTCTGGTAGCAAAAGATTAGTAGTACAGGGATATGAACAGGAATAAAACGGAGAAAAGAGGGAATAATATGGTAAAAGAAGACACAAAAAAAGTTAACCCTAAAGAGGAGGAACCAATGAAGATTTATGATAAATACATGTATAAAAGTCAAGAGAAAATAAAAAATATTGTACTTATAATAGCTGTATTTATAATAGGATTCATAGCAGGGTATGCATCTGAAATTAACACTATTAATAAATTAAATAAAGAGATAAATAATTTGCAGGAAAATAATTCGTTAACTCAGAATTAATTATATTTAAAAATATAAATTTGGGGAGACCTTGTGTCTGCCCTAAATTTATTGAATTAGATATATAATACTAATATTTTAGTATTATATTTATACATGAATTACATATTAAATAAAATAGAAAGGGAGATTAATATGTCGAAAACATTATGGAAGCCAGGAACATTTGAATATCCGATACCAGCAGTAATGGTATCTTGTGGAAATATGGAAAAATCAAATATAATAACAGTTGCTTGGACTGGTATTATTTGTACTAATCCTGCTAAAGTATATATATCAATAAGACCAGAAAGATATTCATATAATATAATAAAAGAGACACATGAATTTGTAATAAATCTTACTAGTGAAAAATTAGCATTTGCTACAGACTGGTGTGGAGTTAAATCAGGAAAAAATGTTGATAAATTTAAAGAGATGAAGCTAACTAAAGAAAAGGCTAATTTTTTAGAGTGCCCGATGATAGGAGAAAGTCCTGTATCAGTAGAATGCAAAGTTACAGAAATAAAAGAAGTAGGAAGTCATCATATGTTTATTGCAGATGTACTAGGAATAAATGCAGATGACAAATATATAGATGAAAATGGAGCTTTTGATATTTCAAAATGCAATTTAATAGCTTATGCAAATGGAGGATATTATTCTTTAGGAGATAAAATAGGTAAATTTGGATTTTCAGTAAAAAAGAAGAAAAAATAATTATTGATACTAATAATGATTAGCAACGACATAAAATAAATAGAAAAAAATGAAAATATATGTTATAATGGAAAAATGAAAGAAGAAAAAGAAAGGAATGATAAATAATGAAAGTAGTGCCAATTACATTATTAACAGGATATTTAGGGGCAGGAAAAACTACTCTTATAAACCATATTTTAAATAATCAAGAAGGATATAAAGTAGCTGTAATAGTTAATGATATAGGAGAAGTCAACATAGATGCATCTTTAATAGGAAAAGGTGGAGTTGTTAAAGAAACTAACGATAGTTTAGTTCCACTACAAAATGGTTGTATTTGTTGTACTTTAAAAGTTGATTTAATGCAACAAATAGTAGAATTAATAAAATCTAAAAACTTTGATTATATATTAATAGAAGCAAGTGGAATTTGTGAACCTATTCCAATAGCGCAAACAATAACTGTTTTACAAGATTCTACAGAACAGTATGGATTACCCAAAATTTGTAGACTTGATAATGTTGTATCAATTGTTGATGCACTAAGATTAAGGGATGAATTTAATTGTGGAAAAGAACTAGAAAAAGAAGAAATAGATGATGAAGACATAGAAAATCTTTTAATACAACAAATTGAATTTTGTAATACTTTAATTTTAAACAAAGTAGATGAATTATCTAAAGAAGAATTAGAAAAAGTTAAAGCTGTTATAAAAAAACTGCAACCAGTTGCTAAAATTATAGAAACAAATTACTCAAAAGTTGATGTAAAAGAAATAATGGATACAAATGCTTTTGATTTTGAAGAGGCAGCCATGTCCGCAGGATGGGCACAAGAACTAGACAAGCCTGAGGAAGAGGAAGAAGGAGAAACAGAAGAATATGGAATAGGAACATTTGTATATTATCGTAGAAAACCGATTGATGAAGATAAATTTGAAGAATATATAAATAGATTTCCTAAAAATGTCATAAGATGTAAAGGAATAGTATGGTTTAAAAATGACTATGAAATGTCTTATGTATTTGAACAAGCAGGAAAGCAAAAGGGAATATATGAAGGAGGAGAATGGATCGCAACATTCCCAGAAGAAGAAATAAAAATGTTAAGAAAAGAAAATGCTGATTTAGAAAGAGACTGGGATGAAAAAATAGGAGATAGAATGATAAAATTAGTATTTATAGGACAAAATATGGACAAAAAAGCAATTTCAGAAGAACTAGACAAATGCATTATACAATAATTTCATATTAATTTTAGAGTGGAATCTGTTCTTAAAAAATGAACAAAAATATATTGACAAAAAAAATGGTAATGATATAATGAAGAAAAAATTAGGAGGTAATAATAATGGCTTTAGTTACAACGAAAGAAATGTTTGAAAAATCAATGAAAGAACATTTCGCAATAGGAGCTTTTAATGTAAACAATATGGAATTAATACAAGGAATAGTAGAAGCAGCAAGTGAGGAAAATTCACCAGTAATTTTACAAGCATCTTCAAGTGCAATAAAATATGCAGGAATAAATTACTTGATGAAGATGGTAGAGGCTGCTGTTGAATCAACCAATATTCCAATAGCAATTCATCTTGATCATGGACCAGATTTAGAAACTTGTAAAAAATGTATAGATGCAGGTTTTACATCTGTAATGTTTGATGGTTCAAAATATGATTTCGAAGAAAATATCAGACTAACAAAAGAGGTAGTAGATTATGCACATGCTCATGGCGTTGTTGTAGAAGCAGAACTTGGAAAATTAGCAGGGATAGAAGATGAGGTAAATGTTTCAGCCAGTGATGCTATGTTTACAGATCCAAACCAAGCTAAAGAGTTTGTAGAAAGAACAGGTTGTGATTCTTTGGCTATAGCCATAGGTACAAGCCATGGAGCATACAAATTTAAAGGAGAAGCAAAATTAAGATTTGATATACTTGAAAAAGTAAAAGAAAAATTACCAAACACTCCAATAGTTTTACATGGTGCTTCAACTGTAATTCCAGAATTAGTTGAAATGTGCAATAAATATGGAGCAGATATACCAGGAGCAAAAGGAGTGCCAGATGAAATGTTACATGAAGCAGGTCTAAGAGGTGTTTCTAAAATAAATGTTGATACAGATTTAAGACTTGCAATGACTGCTCAAATTAGAAAGACCTTTACTGAAGAGCCATCTGCCTTTGATCCAAGAAAATATTTAACGCCAGCAAGAGAAGAAATCAAAAAAACTGTTAAACATAAAATAAAAGATGTTTTTGGTTCAGAAGGTAAAGCATAATGAAAAAATATTACTGTAGGTCATTATAAAAAGTTAGTAAACAAATCCTTCCTTGATACTTTATCATTGAAGGATTTATTTATACAAAGAAATTTGATTGAGTAGACATATATGTTACCATATATGTCTACTCAATCCGAAATTTTAGTTTTTATGTAAAATTTCAATAAAAGTATTTACAATTTTAGTTTTATTTGATATAACATATATAACATATGAACAGTAAAAAATAGGGAGTGTGTAGAATGGAAAAACAAATAAATCATTTTTTAGAATTCATACAGAATGATAAAAAGGCTTCAGAAAATACATTACAATCATACAGAAGAGATATAGAACAATACCAAAAATATATTGAAATAAATAAAATAAATTATGCAAAAGTAGAGGCAGAGCAAATTTCAGGTTATTTAGATTATATGAAAAATATTGGAAAGAAAAGTTCAACAATTTCAAGGAGCCTTGCATCAATAAGAGCTTTTTATCAGTATTTATTAAGAAACAAGAAAGTAAAAAAAGACCCAACAGAAGGAATACAATCTCCTAAAATTGATAAAAGAGTTCCAACAGTATTATCTGCACAAGAAGTAGAATTATTATTAGAACAACCTAAAAGTGTCGACTTAAAGGGAATTAGAGATAAAGCTATGTTAGAATTTGCATATGCTACAGGAATGAAAGTTACAGAGATTATATCATTAGATATGGACAATATTAATTTTGTAGAAGGTCTTGTAATGTGCAAGACAGGAGAAAAACATAGAAATATTCCACTAGGAAATTTATCAAAAGAAGCATTAAAGGATTATGTTGAAAATGCAAGACCAATACTTATAAAGGATGATAGTGTTACAGCATTATTCGTTAATACTAATGGTCAGAGATTAACAAGACAAGGTTTTTGGAAAATAATAAAATATTATAAAGAGCAAGCACATATAACAAAAGATATAACACCACATGTATTAAGACATTCATTTGCTACACACTTATTACAAAATGGTGCAGACTTAAAATCAATACAATTAATGTTAGGGCACTCAGATATATCATCAACACAAGTATATATGCAATTTCAAGATGAAAGTTTACAAAACATATATAAAAAGGCGCATCCACGTGCATAAGCAAATATTAGATAAATTAATACTAAGGGTAGATTTATAAAATCTGCCCTAGTACATTAATTATAATCGGAGGAAAAAATTTGAAAAACAAAGAAACTGGGATAAACACGAATTTAGCAAAATTAGAAGAAGAGATAAAAAATAAGAAAAAATTACCACAAGAAGAAAAAAAAGCAATATTCAAAAAATGTTTAATTAATACTATACTACTAATAATATTATTAATGTATTTGATTGGTTTACAAATAGGAGAACAAAATATTGAAACAGGAACATATATTACAACATTAAAGATATTTAGTATAATATTAATAATAGGAACAACAATAATGTTTGAAATATCATATAAAACTAATAAAAATAATATAATTATACACAGTATAGAAATATTAACACTATCATTCTTTACGCTATTTCTAATATCAGGATACTCAATATACTATGGTAACTTTTATAAAATAACAATAACAGGAATGATTGCAAGTGGAATATACTATATACTAAAAAATATATTAATTGTAAAAAGCTCAAAAAATAAATATCAAAAAAGTCAAAACGATATAAAAAATATAGTTAAATATTAATGAAATAAAAAAAGATTGCGAAGCAGATTTTCTACATATTTAATGCCAAGCAAAAGTTATAAAGGAGTGATTAAAAATGATGGTAAGACCAACTGTCACAGAATTATTAAAAAAAGTAGATAATAGATTTGGGCTAGTAATAGTAACTGCAAAAAGAGCAAGACAATTATCAAGTGGAAGAGAACCATTGACAAATAAAATAGAAGATTCAAATGTAACATTAGCAGCAGTTGAAATTGCAGAAGGTAAGGTAGGTCCAAAATGTTAGTAATATTATCAGGAGTAGCGGGAGCAGGTAAGGACACTGTAAAAAAAGAAATAGTAAAAAGATTAGAATATGTTGATACTTTTCCAACAGTTACAAGTAGACCCATGAGAGAAGGTGACATTCCAGGAATAACATATATATTTGTTACTGAAGAGAAGTTTAAAGAAATGATAGAAAATGGTGAATTGTATGAATATGATATACATCATAATAACTATTATGGAGTTGCCAAAAAGCCATTACAAGAAAAAATATCAAATGGAAAAGTAGCTATAAGAGATGTAGATGTTAATGGGACTGAAAACTTAGTTAAACAATTAAAAGAAACAATAAAGATTATTACTATATTTTTAAGAGTGCCTAAAGAAGAACTAAGAAGAAGACTAGAATTAAGAGAAGACAAGCCTAGTGAAGAAGAAATAAAACTAAGATTAAGTAGATTTGAATATGAAGAATCTAAAATGGAACAATATGATTATATTATAGATAATATAAATCAAGAACAAACAATACAAAAAGTAATAAAAATAATAGAGGAAAATATGGAAAATAGTTAATAGAAATTTAATTTAATTTTGACAAAAAAAGTATTGCATAAATTGTCGTTATATGATAATATAAATAAGTCTTAAAGAGATAGGTTAAAAAAAAACCCCTAAAGAGGTTTCAATTTAATCTATTTTTTTATATTGTAAGGGCACCATTTGAGGGAATACCCATGAGACATGCACAATAAATTTAGAAAAGGTATATATGAAATATGTCCATACAAATATAATAATATAAGGAGAGATAAAAATGAATACAAAGTACATATTTGTAACAGGAGGAGTAGTATCGGGATTAGGAAAAGGAATAACTGCTGCATCATTAGGAAGATTATTAAAAAATAGAGGATATAAAGTAACAAACCAAAAAT
>CAOKMR010000016.1 GCA_948469815.1 uncultured Clostridiaceae bacterium
TACATAACAAGGCTTTCAAAAGATTTTTTTATTAACTTAATACCAAACTACGGAGATAGGTCTAAGAACTGTAGTTGATTATGAACTTTGTGCATTTGCAAAATGTTTAAATGTAACAGTAAATGATTTAATTGTGGATTTTTTTACTGAATTAGATAATACCTAGCATTTATTGCATATCCATATTTTAAGTATATTATATTTCTTTTTGGATAAAATGTAAATAGAGAAATATAGTTTTTATGCGATTTTTATCGCGTAATCGTTTGTTTTGTTTTTTCTTCAATTACTATATTATTAATTTTGGTGATATTTATGTTAAAAGATAATGAAAATGTACTTTATGGAAAGTCTTTACAAAATATACGAAAAAAAAATAATTTAACTCAAGATGAAGTTGCTCAATTAACTGGTCTTGATACTAAATATATTAGTCAAATTGAAACTCGGTAAAGCTAAAGGTTCTATATCTACTATGCTAAAATTCTGCAATGCATATAACGTTACACCTAATGATATTTTATATGATTTTATAAAAGATTCTCAAAGTAACATAGCATTACAACAATTTAATGCAAATATATGCCAACTTAATAATAGAGATAAAAATGTTGTATTTTCTTTAATCAAAGCTCTTTTAGAAAATACTTAAAATAGAGTCTTACTTCATCTTAGCATTGTTATGGTGTCGTTCTATTCATATAATTTTTAGATGTTATTTTTTTATTATTTATCATTGACAATAACTCCCATTTCTCTTTTCGAGAAATCGGTTTCTCAAATAATTTGATTTGGTTTTTAAATACGTTTTTTAACCAATCTTTTTTATTTCGTTACTTCCTCTGTCTGTTTTCTTTTTATCTTCTTTATTATTAGATAACTAACTTCATAAATAATAGCAAGCAAAATAGCCACTAAAGAAATTTTTATTTTATTACTGCTTGTCTTACCTTCATTATAACCATTTTGTATAATATAATCTTGTAGGGATTGCATATTTCTATTACTATCTGCAAACGTAATTTTATCTTCTATACCATTTTCGTAATATACGAGTAATTCCCAATCTCCTAACCCTTGCTGATAAGCAATTTTATGTATTTCTCCCATCACTATTTTCTTATTTTCTATTAATATTTCTTCTATATATTCCCTATTACTTAAATCTATATTTAGATAATATCTATTTTGTAATGCTTTTTCAAAATTATTTGATATAGTGATTATGCTTATTACTACTATATTAATTACAATTATTGTACCTAATTTATTTAAAACTTTATTCATTCTATCAACCTTAAATTTTAAATTATTATTGCTATCCCAACATTATTAAAAATAATACATTTTATATTTTTCATTATCATTCTCCTGATATAAATTATGCTTTCTATTATATATGTATATAATAAAAAATTTAACTATTATCACAATAATAAGCATATGGAAGGCACTTTGGGAAATTCTAGCATATTTTTCATCAAGGTTTTCTCCATATTCAATTATATAGTCTCTAAAAGTTGTTTCACTTTTCCTTGCAATTTCTTCACTTTGCTTGTCATTATTATTATCAATATAATAAATAGTATAAAGACAACCACTTGGAATCATTTGTTGCATTGTTACATTAGTTATACGTTTTTTATCTTTTAACTTTATACTATTGCTTGTTATAAAATTACGTATTTCATCTTTTGAGAAATCAGTATATTCAATATTATAATCAACATCACGAATAGCTTTAATCCAAAAAAATATACTTATAAAAATTAATGAATATATTACTAAATTTGATATAGTATTACAAAATCTTTTCATAATTCTCCTACAACTTATTATCTTTTACATATTAAATTACTACTTAATATAATCTAATATATCTCCAGGTTTACAGTCTAAAACCTCACATATTTTATCTAAAGTAGAAAATCTTATTGCTCTTGCCTTATTTGTTTTTAAAATAGACAGATTTGCCTGTGTTATTCCTACTTTTTCTGCTAATTCTTGTGATGACATTTTTCTTCTTGCTAACATTACATCTAAATTTACTATTATCATTTCTCTCTGTCCTCCCTATATAGTTAAATCATTTTCTGATTTGTATTCATTTGCTTGTCTAAACAATTCTGATAATATGTATAATGCTATTGCTACACCAAAGAACAGTACAACTAAAAATCCTAAACCTATACAAAATACTATATCTGCTTTAACTAGAAAAAACTCATATATAGTTTGTATAACAAATAATATTGCCATAACTAACGATGCAATACTAGCTTTTTTTAATCTTTTTACTGTCTTGTTAGAAAATGGCTTGTTTTCTTTTAAAGAATCAAATAATCCTATAAATTGCTTAACTATCACTAACATTGCTATTCCATTTGGGCATAATACATATATAAATGCTCCTCCTATATGCTCTCCCATAACTATTAATATTATTGGTATTAGTACAAGAATTGCTATTCCTCCCCAAAAACATACTTGTAAAATAACTTTTAAAATACTTCCTATTCCTTTTTCCCCTGTTACTTGCATCTTAATCTTTCCTCCTTATTATTTTTTCTGTTAATAAAATTATTATATAACCTATTACATAACAGATAATATCTTTTATATCAAAAGTTGAACCTAATATTATTTTCATTACTCTATTATTATTTGCTATCAAGTTTGCTAAATTAAAATATTGCATTACTTCAACTACTATTGCTAGAATTAAAACATATAAAGATAGATGTTTTAATTTGTTTAGAAATATCGTTTTTGCAAATAAATATATACATATAATTATTAGTATATCTCCTATATATGGTCTTATAAAATTATCATGTACATATACTGCAATAAAAACTTCTATTAAAAAAACTATGATAAATCCAATAAAATATTTAACTCTTTTACTTTTCATGTATTCTCCTTGTATATTTGCTTAAATCTGTTCTGATAATATTTTTTCCATTTCTAATTTATCTTGAAATTCAATTTTGTTGCCTATATGCTTTGCTGTACAATAACTTGTAATAGATATAATTCCAAAAATTATTGTTATCATTCCATCATAATAATATTGTTTATGTCCTCTATCTTCAATATAATCTCTTAATCCAATTAACTCTCTATCATAGTCATTGAATACTTTTTTGGTTCCGTCGTTATAGACTATAGTATATTCATCAACATCATAACTTAAAAAGTATTGTATATTCTTTGCATTTTCTATACTTGGTATTTCGTTATAATCTGAAGACATTTTTATATATTTGTTTATAATTTCAATATTCTTTTTATTAATATTCAATATTGTTTTTTCAAAGAATAAATGGTCAAGAGTCGAAAAACCATAAAATATTGTTACACAAACACATAGAAAACTAATTATTGTCAATAAAATTTCACTGAACACTAAAATTTTTCTTCTTTTCATTTCATTCTCCTTATGTTCAATAATATAACATAGTCTTTTTTGATTGTCAATATTTTTTTATTGTTTTTCAATAATTTTATTTTGTATAAAAGTTCTTTACATATAAAAAACTATACTACCACTTTCTGATAATATAGTTTTTCATGAAATAATTTAGTTTTCATTTTCTAATAATTCATTTACATATTTTCTAAAACCTTGTAATGGTTCAATAGGCTTTATCTTTTTATCTGATGAAATAATATATATATTGTCTGTTCTCGTTGATATTAAAATTTCATAGTCATTTACTTTTATTTTTGTTCCATTATTATATTCATCTATTATATTAAGATTATTAATCATTTTATTGCTCAATTCTTGTGGTGTTATATGTGAATATATTATTGGTGTAGTTATTTTCTCTATAATGTCTTTATCTGTTATTTCTATTGTTTTATTAGGATTTGTTATTGTTATTTTATCTGTACTAAACATTTGCTCCTTATTATCAATGTCCTCATCAAAAGCATATTCTAAAATTGAATCTAAATTAGATGTTATATAAAAAAGTTCATATTGAATTTCATCTTTTATTAAGAATCCTGTTTCGGAGTACATTAACATTTTTACTCCATTATTGAAGTCTATTAAATAATTTGGTTTTACAAAATCACTTTCCTTGTAGTCTAATTCTTTGAAATAGCATTCTCTACATTCATTGAAAATATAATCTAATGCTGTTTTTCTTTCTATACTTATTTGTTTATCTTCCTTATTTGTAATTGTTACCTTATCCGTTTTGAAAATTTGTGCATTTTCTGTAATTTTTTTATCAACTATATCCTGTACTTTATTCAATATTTGAGGATTTATTTTAGTAACAATAAATTGTCCCTTATTATTCAAATTAACAAACCCTTCAGCATTATACCTAGCAAAGCTAAAGTCGATATTATTTCCTAAATTCACTTTATAAATGCCTGATATTGGCAAACTTACTTGCTCAGAATAATCATCAAATTCTTTATTCAATATACTATCATCTATCATTTTTATTAGTTCTTTATCTGTTACATCTATATCAAAACTTTCACCTTCCATTAAATATGTATAAGTTACTTTTATAGTTTTTTGTTTTTCATTTTTATATTCTTGTTCTTCGATTGTAATGTCTTCTTTTACTATTGAATTTTTACCCCTTATACCTACTCCTAAAACTGTAAACATCAAAATACCAGCTAATGCTATTAATATTGCAACTATTATTGAAATTATTATTATAACTTTATTTTTCATAGTATATATTCCTCCAATTAATCAAATTATTGTTCTATAACTTCTATTGATTTTAATTTTAGCCTTAAATCCACATATTTAGCATTATTATATACATCATCACTATAATCATATTGTACTTTTATTTTTTTACCTTTTTCTAACTTTCCTATAATTTCTGTTCTGTCTGTTATATAAACTTTTCTTACAAATGGAAAATGATGCACAGTATCTGAATTTGTTTTATTCTCAATGTCATATTTTATATATAAATAAGATTCTGTTGATGATGTAACTCCATCAGTATTATTTTCAATTGTTATTATGGGATTATCACTATTTATTATTTGTTCTTGCATTTTATTAAAATCTTCTCTTTTTAATACAACTATTTCATTATTTTTTGTATCAATATATTTTATGGGAGCGTTACTGTATTTAATTAAATCTCCTCTGCAAATTAATAAATCACCTGATTCTATGTAATTTATATCATATTTTTCTGAAGTCAAATAATCTATACAAGTTTGATTTTTTATCTCAATATTGGCAGTAGTATATTCTTCAATATCATATACAAACTCTTCAAAAAGTTGCCCTCCAGACATATTAATAGACTTTTCAGATTTTCCTTCAACTAAGCCTTGTATCACTATATCATTTGTAATAGTAGTTATTTCTCTTTCTAAATCATAAGCAAAATTTTCTTTATCATTATATATTTGTCCTACTTCATCTTCTTGTTCTTGTTCTTCTTCTAATTTTACTTTTTTATTTACTATTAAGGTAGTAAATACTATTACTACTAATAAAACAATTAATCCTAAAATTATTAATACTTTCTTTTTCATCATTTTCTCCTTTATATTTCATACTTATATCTTTATTGCTACCATTAATTCATTATCATTAACTATTCTTGTAACATTCTTATATATAAATTCTGCTCCAGTAAAATATGTCTTGTAATATAGATTTTCTAATCTTATTTTTGCTAATTCCAAAAATCTATTCACATCATATTCAGATAAGTTACTTTTTACTCTTAATTCATAAAAAGTAAATATCAATATTTCTTCATTTTCATCTAATTTTTTATTTATATAATCATCTATAAATCCTAATGTCATCTTATCACCTCAAAAAATCCATGTGTTTTTATAATATTTATCTAAAATAATTTTTTACTTTTATCTAAAAAGAGCCAAAAAATTGCAATTCCTAATACTGTTGCTATGAAATTTACTATTGCGTAAACTTTTAAATTTACTTTTGATTTTTTCTTCATATAAATATTTATTGGTATTAATAATCCCAAATATATTATTAATGTTATTAACCCAAGCATTGCATTAAATCCAGCTTCTGATGCTGGTACTTCATATCCACTTCCTTTAGGTCGATTAGTAAAATATCCATATAGTGATATAAATACAAAAGTGTCTATATATCCCATTAATGCATTATAGATACTAGATAATACCATTAAGACTTTTCTTTTTTTATTCTCATTAAACTTTATTAGTCCTATTATAAAAACTGTTAAATTATATATTCCTAATGCTATTATTGTATAAGATATTATCATATTATTTTTCTCCTCAATTTTTTTATATTTCTTGACTTTTTACTTATAAATAGATTATAATAAATGTAGGAAATGACAAATCCACAAACGTGGTTTTGCCGAAATTAGTTGTAAAAACTCACACCTAACTCGCCAAAGTTACAGATGTGAGCTTTTTTTATTTATGTAGTTGCTTATCAACCCAGTTCTTATACAGAACTGCTGTCAAGGCAACGTTTAATGTTAAAGATAACATTAATGCAATTATTAAAATTAGTATCGCTTTAACCATAAACATCACCACCTTTCTTACGATGTTTCGTAAAGTTCGGTGGCAAAACCACATCTGTTTATCATCATTTCCTATGTCTATTATTTTACAATATTATTTTAATTCTGTCTATAAAATTACAAATTTTATTATATGATTTAATTTTCTATATTTCTTGACATTCTCTAATAACTTTGATAAATTATTTACAATATATTTGTGAAAGGGGGTTATATCATAATGAATAAAAGTGAATTAGTAGCAAATATTGCTCAAAAAGTTGGTTCTTCAAAAAAATCTGCTGAAGAAAATTTAGATACTATGATTGAAATAATTTCTGAGGAATTAAAAAAAGGTAATAAAATTCAATTAATTGGTTTTGGAAGTTTTGAAACTCGCAAAAGAGCTGCGAGAAAAGGAAGAAATCCAAGAACTAAAGAAGAAATAAAAATACCTGCATCTACTGTTCCTGCATTTAAGGCTGGAAAAGCATTAAAAGATGCTGTAAATAAATAATAACAAATCCCCTATCCAACGTTTTTATTATTGTTAGGGGATTTGATTTATATTTAATTTTTTCAAAAGAAATTTTATTATAAAGTTATTTTGCAATATCCTTTTTATTAGAATTAGCTTTCTATTCGTACTGTGAGTTCTTCTTTCATTTTATTTAAGTCATTTTCAACATCTGTAAATATCACTTTTTTTCCTTGTTTAATTAGTCCCATTATTTTATAAAAATTATTTTCTAAATCTTTTGCTACCTTGTCAATTACTTTAGCTTCAACTCCATTTATTATATGTACATGGTCTACATATTTTTCTATTGTTGGGAACATATTTTGTAAAAGAAATACTGAATCTTGTCCTAAGAATTTTTCTATTAGTATAGTATCACAGTTTCCATACTTTTTTATCTTCTTATCTCTTATTTCTTTGTATTTTTCTACTTTGCTACTCATTGGAATAAACCACAAAATATCTGATTTTTTCTCTTTTACACAAAAATAAGTAGGTCTTGCTTTTCCATTTTCATGATTTCTCATAAGTGTCTTATCTTTTACCACATTAAAATATTCTTCTTTTATATGATATACATATCCTTTTTTTATTTCCATATTAACTCCATTCTATAATGAAACCTCCCTTATATTTCAAAGGGAGGACATATTATTTTCATTTGGGATAATTTATTAGCCGCACCACCCAAGAGCGACACATATTTATCGTTTGGGATAATTTGTTAGTCGCACCACCCAAGAGCGACATAATATTTTCTTGTTAAGTTAATTATAGAATATTTTTTTACTATTGTCAACAACTTAACTTCATTTTTATTATATGCAATATTCATTTTATTATTGATACAACTTAATATTTTAATTAATTAAAACTAGAGAATTTTTATTAATTAATTCTATCTGCAAGTTCTAATGGTGAATATGTGCATATAAGAACTGGTCTTTTTGTATTTATAATTTTTTCAATATACTGTTTTGTTTTAATAATGATTATTACTCTATCAGAAGTAGATATCTCGTCAATTTTTTCAAATAATGTATCTGTTTCTAATTCTTTTATTGCAATAATATCATATGTAAATTCATCTGTTTTCATAGTTACATTTATAGGATATTTTGCTTTTTTTAGTTTTGGACTTCTATCTAAATATTGCATAACTACATCAAATGCTACTATGTTTCTATTGTTTATCTCTTTATTATTATACTTTAGTATTTTTGTATTTATATCTTTAGTTATAGCCTTACTTGCAATTAAACAATTAATGTCTTTTTCAGTACAATTACATATTCTTAAAATGTGTTCTTCTCTTAATGATTGAAAATCCCATAAAAGTTTTATTATCTGTTTTTGCTTATCATTCATTTGCATCACTTCCAATTATTTTAACTAATGAACTATAAACTTTTCTTTTTTCAGGAATTATCTTATATATCTTAACAATTACTTTTTCTTTTGGAAATGGTGGTCTGTTTAACCATGTCGGTAAAATACATATTGTATCTACTCCTTGTGCAATATTAACAAATATTCCATCATCTGTGTATCCTGTAACCTCTCCTAAATATTCCCCTTTTTCTGTAAAATCTTTTCTAATACTTTTAAATGGATCTTCTAATAAATCTTTAACAGATATTTTTACAGTTTTACTTTCCTCTGATATTTCTTTAATAATTACCTTTATTTGCTCATTTACTTTATACATTTTTGATAAATCTTCTATATATCCATATTGTAAATCTTGTGCTTTCATAATAAAGTCTATTCCTATACATTCAATCCTTATAAATTTTCTCCAAACACCTACTACTTTTGCATAAATTTTGTCTCCTATTTCAACCTTCTTAACGTTTATTTCTTGTAATCTCTCCATTGCTTTTATTCTTGAGCCTACTGCCTTTACACTTGTTTTATCCGCTTCTACTATAATGAATTTTATTTCTGCTCCCATCATATTTCTAAGTAATTTCTTATCGTTATTAAAATCACTCGCCATTTCTGTAGCTGGTATTAAAACTTTTATACCTTTAAAATCTACAATAGCACATGTAATGTAATCATCTTTCATTTTTTCAATTTCTATTGCAATTATCTTTCCTGATAAAATTTTGCCTCTTTCTTTAGATGAATTAATATTTTGCCATATTATTTTTTCTTGCAATTCATCTGTCATAACTTCTCACCTTCTTACTAATTTAATTTTAGTACAAGTATAAACTTATACATATTAAAAATCTTTAAAACTAAGATTTTTCTTTTTTGTTTGTTTCTTATTTTTTTCGCTAATTACATTATCTTTAAATCTTTCCTTTTGTTCTTCTAATGTCATATCTTCTAGTTTATCTGCCTCACTATGCTTTGAATAGTCATATTTATTACATATAAAAGGTTTTCTACCTCTAACAATTACAATTTCTTTGTTGTTATCTAATTTTAATAATTCATCTGGATTCATTAAGTTTCTCTTATTCGTTGATACATTCTCCATTCCATATGTAAATTTACCGTCAAAACCTGCCTCTTTTCTTATTGCATTTGTTTCTACTGTAGCAACTCCTAAATACTCAGTTATATATTCTGCTGTTAAAATATCTCCTGCTCCCATACAAATTTTTGTATCTGCATTTCCTAATATCTCTTGCCATACATCATTATCATATCTGTTTTTTAATTGTGCAATGTTTTGAAATATCATAAATATATTAATTCCTCTGCTCCTTGTTGTTGCTAATTTCTTTTCAAAGTCAACTATTCTTCCTATATTGGTAAACTCATCTAATATTAATGATGTTTCAACTTTTAACTTTCCATTTGGGTTTTCATCTGCTTGCTTTATAAGTTTTATAAATAAAAATGAGAAGAATAATGTTGAAAGGAAGTCAAATGCACTGTTTGTATCGCTTGTAACTACAAATACGCAAGTTTTTCTATTTCCAATATTCTCAAAATTTATTTCATCTTTATTAGTAATGTTTCTTATTTTATCAGTCTGAAATATTTGTAGCCTTGTTGCTAAACCTGTTACAATAGACTGTTTTACAATGTCTGTTGCTTGTGCATATATGTTATAGCTTAATCTTGTTGGTCCTGAAGTATTAAAAAATATGTTATCTATTTGCTTTATATTTCCACTTGCTAAAGCATCATAAATAAATCCCATACTCTTGTCTTCTTCTTTCTCTACATAGTTAATTACATATAGTAACAATGCTTTTAATAAGTTTTGTTCTCCTCTGTTCCAGAACTGGTCTCCACCTGACCTTCTGTCTAATTGTGTTCCTTCTATAACTATTTGACTGAAAATCTGTGCATCTGTTTCATCTTCCACAAATTTTATAAACCTTGCACCATTTGAAAGTGTTGGATTTACTAAGTTAAATACTTCAACATCATAATCTTTACTTTCAAGATACTTTGATAGTTTTCTATATAGTTCTCCTTTTGGATCTGTAAAAACTAAACTCATATTTCTATTAACTGCCCTTTGCAATTCTTCTTGTGCTAATTCTATCCCATTTGGTATAGCAAACCCTCTTGATTTTTTACTTCCACTTGAACCAAATACTGCAATATTTTTATTCAAATATGTATCCATAGGAAGAGTTATGATTTCCTGGTTTTCTGTTTCTCCTAAAATTATTCCATCTCTTTTTCCTATGCTCAAATACTCTTGTATTTCTTCTTTAGTTCCCCAATCAGCAGTTCCAAACGTTCCATCTTTCTTTTTTAAGTTAATTCCTTCAACTTCTATCTTTGCATTTTGTTTTGTTGTTATTACATTCTTTACAACTAATACAATAATTAGATTACATATAATCCATGTAATAAAAATTGTTCCATTTCTAAATATTACAGTAAACAAATTTAATAAGTTAATATCTATTGTGTTTAAATCTGTTTGAAAGCATTTTTCTAATAATTTCATAAATCCATTTATGGCTGGTACTAAAATAATGTATGAAGTTAAAAAAAATAAGGTTATCTTAACCTTTTTGTCTGTTTTCATTTATACCTCCTAACCAATCATCAATTTCTATGATATTTGTTTTGTTAGTTAGTATTTCATTTATTTTTTCTTTATTCTCTTTTAAAGTTATAATATCTATTCTTCTATTTGTATTTCGATTATCATTATAAAATATATTTAATCTATGAAGTTTTTCTGTATCTATGAAAGGCATTAAGATTATATATTTGTTATCTTCTGTCATATAGTCTGCATTTTCCCAATTAGATAATAATATTTCAGTATTCTTATAAATCTGTTTTGTTATCTGATAAAAGTCTATTTCATCAAGTTTTCTCATTATTAATAAATTTTTAGCTGTAGGCTTTATTATAACTGTCGATTCTTTACCAAATATAAATCTTTGACCATTATTCAATATATCAATATTTTCTATAAAAATTATAATATCTTCATAGTCTGTTATCTTTTTTATATCGTTTATGATTTGACTTATATACGATATTTGCTTTTCTTTTGAAATATAATATACAACAATTTCTTTTCCTTGATATGTTAGTTTACCCAAATATTTTCTTGATGTTTGCGTAAGCATACTGTCATCTTTTAAATTCCAACTTGCTATAAAATCAATACTACTATCTATCGTTAATGTTGCAATCCTCGCAATCTCATTTAATCTATCTACATATTCCTTTTTTCTGCAATAAAAACTATAGTCATATCCGAAATCTTTAACCATTCTTGTTCCTTTATCATCTAACTTTATATACAGTCTATTTATTCTCCTTATGTACTTTTCCTTTTCTAACACTTTTAGTCTTTTCCTATGATAATCTTTTGCTTTATATATCATTCTACAGTCTGAACTACGCATTATTTTATACTTTCCTAAAAACATTAAAACTTCGATATCTTTTCCGAGTTAATCTAACTTTCCCATTGTATCCATTCCTCCTTTCTTTGCTTTTTTGATAAGACACACCCATTTTTTTATTTTTCACGCTTACCCTGTTTCACACCCCTTAACCACGACACACCCTAAATTTCAGTTTTGCCTTATTTATCAAATATTTTTATTATATCAAAATATCCGTTTAACTTTTTCAAAAAAATGCCTTATTCGGACACTTTTAGGCTATCCGTTTTAACGGTATTTTGTATCCACTTTAACATTTTTTCACCCTTAAAAATATAAACTTCAGTATATGGATTTTTCTTTTTATCTGTTATTCCCATTACCCCATAAAACATATTTGCTATGTTATCATCTTCTATCACTTTTGATAATACCAGTCCGTCTATAATAGGTTTTATAAACTTATTATCTATATCAATATTTTTTTGGTTTTCTACTACTTTTATAAAAACAAATACTAATTGATTATTAAATAAATTTTTGTACTCTTTTGTTTTTTCCATTACATTTAGCATTATATTTTTATAGGCATAGTTATTAATATTTTTATATTTTGGTATTACTTCAGGAATATATATTTTCAAAATATCATCCTCAACTGTTGCTTTATATCTATTGTTCAAATAATTAATTTTGTCCTGTTCATTTACTTCATATTTTGCTTTTAACTTGATTTTATTAAATATGTTATATCTTATCCTTTCTAAACTTCTTAGGTAATTCTCTACATGTTTACATTCAATAATTTCTTGATTATTGATAATAAACTCTGTTTCATCTCTTAAATTTTCTAAGTCTGTTAAAATTTCTTTTTGCATATTTTTCTCCTTTCGTTAAAAAAATAGAAGGTGCAAAAGTTTTTTAGCTTTTGCATCTTCTTATCAAATAATCTCACATGTAATTTATTATTTTACTTATTTTTTATCAGCAATTATACTTAATAGATTTTTAAAGTTTTCAGTATATTCAAATAGCACTTTAGATTGCTTATAAGGATGATAACCTCGCCCCTTATCGCCTTCACGTATTCCATTATTTAATTTTTCTTTCAAAGTCAAATAAGGATAAGACATATTAGGATTGTTCTTATAATTCCAAATAATAATTATATTATATTTCAAAAATATTTTAATAACATATGTACAATTTTTATTTTTCACGCTTTTTGGTCCATATAATTCTTTTCTTTCTCCACTACCTTCTCCATTTCCAACTCTAGCTATTTCAAATAAATCTATACTTAAATAATTCTCTTTACAAAAATCATTTAGTATCTTCTCTAATTGACTATTCTCGATAATTTTCTCGTTTCTCATTTATTTTCTCCTCTCTAAATTACTAGTCTCATATATTATAAACGTACAAAATACTCTATATTTTTCATGATAATTCTATCTTTAATACATCCAAAAATTTTTATACCCTATCCATAAAATTCATAAAAGCAATAGCTTTAGTATAATTAGCTGTCTTTTTTGAATAGTATGCGGTTACTTTTGTGTTATATGCTATTTCATTAGTGTTGTCGATTATCTCATCTAATTTAGCAACTTGAACAACTTGCAATATATTATTAACAAGTAATTGTGAATCTATATTTTCTAACGTATTATTAATTGATTTTAATTGATTATAAATATAATATTGATTTTCTTTTATTTCTTCAAGAGAATCTACTATAGCATCAAGTTTATTTATAATTATATCTGTTCTAGATTCTTGTTCATATAAATTATATGCACCAGTATTCGTATCAAGAGTACTGCATCTTCCTGACATAAAATAATCTATAAAACTAGACATCGCAATATAATTTCTATATTTTCCATATATAATATTATAACTATACATTTTGTTTTGTATTTCAATATCTTTTTTTATGTTTTCGATAATAAATTCTAATTCATATTCAATAGCTTTAAGTTTTTTATAACCCTCTTTGTCTAGGAGTATTTCTTCAAGTTCTTTTGGTTCATTATCTAATAAATTATGTAGTTCTGCATCTTTTTTCTCTAGCATCATCTTATCATCTTTTACTTTATTCTCATACTCTTCTAATTCTTCTTCGTATAATTTTTCATTTTGTTTTTTTGCTTCTTCTTTTATCTTTTCTACTTCCTTGTCATAATTATCGATATCATTATTATATTTTTCCAATTCTTTATTATATACGGACATATCTTTATTAAATTGCTGTAATAATTGCTTGTTTTCTTCTTCAACTTTTTTCTTATTAAATAAATTTGCTTTTTTCAAAACTGGTTCTTCTGGCTTAGTTAAATTAAACATTGGTTTTTTAGGTAAATCTATATTAATATTATTTTTCAAAGTTGGTTTATTTTCTATCTTATTATTTAAAGCTTTTATATTCTTTTTTAATTCGCTTACTTTGTTCTCTATTTCACAATTTGCATTAACAAACTCGTCAAAATAATCATACATAATCAAATGTTCTCTTTCTTTTGCTAATGAATTATATCTTCTTTTTAAAGAAAAAATATCACTATCTAAATCTACAATATTTTTCATATAATCAATTAGTTTTTCTTTATTGAGGGTTATTTTATTGGAATCATAGTCAGAATCAGAAAGTTCAAAATCCTTTTTATATTTCTCAATAATGCTATCTATATTTTTAACATGCTTATCTGGTAGATTATTAAATACTGTCATATATTTACTTAACATTTTGTTTATCTGTTGAATGTAGTCTTTTTTCAACCTAAAACTAGCCGTATCCACATGCCTTTCATCAGAATCTAAATTTTCAATTAAACCAACTTTTTTCAGACTCAGACATTTCACAGTAAACTCCCAACTCTTTTTTGTATCACTCATGTGTGAAATTTCTTCATTTGTATCATCTATAATACTTAGTGCATCCGCCTTCTCTTCATGCAATATTATATGTCTATGTGCATTTTCAAAAAAAATAAGTAAATTCCAGATAACCTTTGATCTTTGTTCTATTTCTGGCTTTAATTCATTACGAGCAATTGTTTTTATTAACTCAATAACATCTTTATTATTCTCTGCAAAATAATAACAATATATTAATTCTTTTTCCATTGTTGTTAAATCAGAAATATTTTTTATTTTTCTATTCATATTAACCTCCTTCATTACTTTTCTTTATATATATTTTAGTTACATTTTTATTAGTAAGTTACTAACTATATATGGAGATTATATTATAAAAATACAAATTAGTCTATATTTCTCACAATAATTCTATACTTAAATAATAAAAAAAGTTAGTACATATTGCTAAAAAAACATTTTTTAAATTAGCCAATTCCACTTTTAACTTAAAAACCATTTCAACTTAGTAAGATAATATATACTTTTAAATCTTCTTACTTTCTATTCCTCTATTATATTATCATATTTTTCTGATATTACTTCTAATAATTGTAATCTTGTTTCATCATTTATTGGATATGCAAAATCCTGTGTAAAGTTTTTATTTTTAATTTTTCTCTTTGGCATACTAATATATCTACCATTCTTTCCATTTAATAATTTAATTTCCCTTACTATAAAACAATTATCTATGCATACACTTGCTGCTGCTAATAAATCCCCTTTATTAATTTTTTTAATTCTAATTTCTGTTATATTTAACATATAAAATTCCTCCTTATAATTTAATTTTAATTTTTAAAAAGAGTGATACTAATACCACTCTCATTTCTAATAATTTTTTTGTTTTGATTTTTTTAATATGATTATTCCTGTTGTAATTCCTAGTAATGAAATTATAATACTAATTATTAAAAATAAATAGTTTGTTTCATTACCTGTTTGTATCTTTGGTATTGGTTTATTATAATAAGTAAATTCACATATTGATTCATTATCCTCTAATAATTCTTCATCTGCAAATGTACCCTTATCATTAATTTCAATTTTTACTATTTTGTCTGATAATTGATATCCGTTTGGTGCTTCCAGTTCTTTAATATAGTATTCTCCGTATCTTAGGTCTTCAAAAGTAGCTGTTCCATTTTCTTTGTCTGATGTAACTTCTTTTATTAGTCTAGTACATTCCAAGTCTTCGTATATTCCAAATTTGAAATCTGCTTTTATAATTTCTTTTGTTTCACTATCTGTTTTTACTAGTTTTATTGTTTTTAATATTGGCATATCTTGCATCTGGATTAATTGTGTTTGTTTATCATAAGAAACTGTGAAAGTAATACTCTCAGCCTGTTCATATCCATAAGGGCATGTAATCTCTGTTAGAGTATATTCTTTTCCCTCTTCTAATCCACTTACATGATGTGGTTCATCTGATGAAATCCATTTATCTATGACATTTCCATCTTTATCTGTTACTATTAATTCTGCTCCTGGTAATTCTTCACCTGTTGTCAAGTCAGTTTTAGAAATTAATACTACTTTATCAATCATCTCTATTCTTTGTGTGTCTTTATCCGTACTAACTTGAAAATTTATATCTGTAGCTTTTACATATCCATCGACTACTATTTCTTCATGTAAAATATAGCTTTCTCCTTCTATTAGTCCTTGAATTTTATGTGGTTCTTTTCCTGATACCCATTTGTCGACTATGTTCTTAGTTTTTGTATGTGTTACAATCATTGTAGCACCTTCAAGTTCATTTCCATTAACATCTTTTTTACTCATCTCTACAATTTTATCTATTAAAACAATTTCTTGTGTCTTTTTGTCCATAGTTACCACAAATTCTACGTCAGTTGCAACTGTAAATCCCTCTGGAGCATATAATTCATGCAATACGTATTTTCTACCTTCTACTAAATTTGATATATGATGAGGCTCTTTAGTAGAAATCCAGCTGTCAACAATGTTTCCTCTTTCATCAGTTACACTCATTTCTGCACCTTCGATTTCATTACCACCTATATCTACTTTTGACATGCTTACGATTTTATCTATCATATTTATTCTCTGTGTTTTCTTATCTGTAGTAACTGTAAATATTACATCTTTTGCTTTTACATATCCTTCTACAGCAGTTTCCTCACGAAGTATATATGTTTCTCCTTCAACTAAATTGCTTACTTTATGTGGCATTCCTGTCGAGGTCCAGCTATCAACTGTTTTATTATTTTTATCAATAACTTTTAATACAACACCTGTAATTTTCTCACCATAAACATTTATTTTGCTTACTTCAACTTGTTTATCAATCATCTCTATCTTTTGTGTATTTTTGTCTGTACTAACTTGAAAAGTTATATCTGTAGCCTTTACATATCCATTTATAGCTATTTCTTCATGTAATGTATATGTTTCCCCCTCTATTAGTCCACAAACTTTATGAGGTTCTTTTGTTGAAACCCATTTATCAACTATGTTCTTAGTTTTTTTATTAGTTACAATTAATGTTGCCCCTTCTAACATATTTCCATTAACATCTACTTTTGAAATTTCAACTACTTTATCTATCATTTTAACATCTTGTTTTTCATCTCCTACAGTAAATTCCATACTTTGTGAAATTACATACCCATCAGGGGCATAATCTTCAATTAAAGTGTATGTTTCTCCTTCTAGTAAGCCTTTTATTATATGTTTTTCATTTGTTGATATCCAACTATCTACTATATTCCCATTTTTGTCAATTACTCTTAATTCTGCTCCTTCAACTTCAGCTCCACCAATGTCTGTTTTTGATATTTTTACTGTAGTCATTAGATTTTCTAGATTTAAAATGTATTCATACACTTTAGTTGTCGTATCCTTTTGTGTAAATTCTACTGTGTGAATTTCTTTATCTAATATATATCCATCTAATGTTTCAATTTCCTCTACATGATATTTTCCCATAGGCAAATTCTCAACTGTTAATGTTCCATTTTCAGATACAGAATAAACACCAACTACTTCGTCTTTATCATAGTAGTGTGAACCATCAGAATAATCAATTATATCTTCTGCGGCTGTTAGTTTGAATTTTATCTTTGAATAATCAATATCTTCTGCAAGATATGTATATCCACTATTGGGGTCAATTTCTTCTACTTTTTTATTTATCTTTAATGTTCCTGTAGGTTGAAGATTAGTTACATCTACAGTTATCCATGCATCACCATCAATGTCGTATTCACATGTTTCATTACTTGCAGATACTCTAAAAATAACATCATAGTCTAGTTCGTTAAAACCATTTGGAATTTTTATTTCAGTTAATTTATATGTTCCATAATGAAGTTTATTTTCTGTATAAGCTATACCTTTTTCGTCTGTAGTCCAAGTTGTATAATAATCTTTATTTACTTTACACTTAACTTGTTCCCACTCATTTGTAATTTCGTTTAATTTATATAGTTCAAAAGTAGCATTTGAAAAAATTACTGTTTTACCAGATAATTTGTCCCTTTTTACTAATTTAAAATATGCAGAAAATGGTAAATCGTTTTCAACTTTCCAAGATTGTGTAGGAGTTTCAGAATCTTTTGTCAATGTTACTTCGAAATCTTTAACCCCAATAATTGTGTCGCTAGGGACATAAGTCTCTCTAACTACATATGTACCCCATGCTAGCCTATTAGACATTGCATAACCTTTCACATCGGTTTTCATTACACACCATTCATCATAAGCATATTCTTCTGTATGCTTTAGTGCCTCCTCAAAACTCCCATAATATTCAACGTATTTCTTTAAAATAACTGTAAATTCTGCTCCTTCAATTAATTCTGCTGTATCATTTGTATCGCTTGAAATTTTAATTATTTCAAAGGGTTCTCTTTTTATATCATTGAGTACAGTTCCATATCTATATATTACTGGAGTGTTTTGATTTACATATGAAAAAGTGTATGAATAAGTATTTGTATCTTGCTTATATCCCACAGGCACTGTGGTTTCCTTTAAATAGTAGTTTCCTAGAGGTATGCCTGTAAGAGTTGAACCATTTGCTCTTAATTTTGAGTTAGAAGATTTAAGAACTCTGACTGTCGCTATACCTTTTTCATCAAATGTAAAATTTGCAATTTGTTCGTTTGCATTAAAATAGGTAACTGTACCTGCTCTATTTGTAATTCTTCCATTTGCATATAAAGTATATACAGCACCTGCTATTGATGCATCTCCATGATGATAGGTATTATCAATTCGTATTGTATTTCCTGTTATATCATCTTCTTTTGTTACACTTAATGTTCCTGTTGGTTCGCTATTCTTAATGGATTCTGAATTACTCAGATTGTCTCCACCTTCACTAAGAGTTACAGTATGTATAGTACTATCTAATAGGTATCCGATATGGAGCAGAGACTTCCTGATAATAGTATGTTCCAAGTTCTAAATCATCAAGCACTATTTCACCTGCTGAGTTTGTTACAACATTCTTACTATATCCTTCATCATTCCACACTCTAATTACAGCACCTGCAACTGGAGCAGAGCCATCCTCATTTGTTTTAGTAAGTCTTAATGATGCCTTTGGTTGCTCTGGTTCTTCTGATTTTGGATTTTCTCCTCCACCAGGAACTGGTTCACTTTTTGCCCATGTAACGTCAAATTTAATATAGTATGATATATCTGGACATGTATCAATTTGTGCAACTGGTTGATTTACAGATGTATCTCCATTTATCCATACAAGAGCCTGTAAAAGGTCTAATTGTCCGTAAATATCTGGTGAAGTCCAATTAGTTTCTATATTTCGTGGAGCTGATAACCAAAAAGTATCACCACCATTCAAAGTTACAGTTCCACTTGAAATTGTTCCTTTAGTCATATTATGTAACTGTACACTTGGTTGCAATTCGAATGTAATTGACTTATTAGGCTCTCCTAACAGAGTTACTTGATTTGTGGTTTGTTGGTCTCCTGATATACACCCTACTAAATGAGAGTCTGAAAAAGAAAGTTTTAATTCTGGTAACTCTTTTGAGCGTACATAGTTTTGAAAAGCAACTCCATTTTTATTATTTTGTCCCATATAGAAATTATTTAATGCAAGGGATGTCATAACTATACCTTTCGCCTCATTATTATTGAAGCCTTCCCATTGTTCAATACCTCCCCAACCATAGTAAAGACATTTTATTACATTCAGCCATACATCCGAATCCCAAGTGTTTGTCTTCATTGCTGTTACAAGCGTACCAGTGGTTGGCGACCTCAAATCGTGTGCTATGCAAAATACTCTCTTTCCGTTGACAAAAAAATTTCCTACGGAAGATCCATTCCATTTTGAATATCCATTATGCGTTACTGTAGCTTGTTCTCCCGGCTCTGCATACAGAACTGAAATATTATCTTCTTTTATTTCTTCAACTATTTCATCATTTTCATCTAAAGTTTCATTAGTTCCTTCTTCAATGTCATTTTCTTCATCATTTTCATCTAAAGTATTATTTACTTTATCTTCTTTTTCTTTGTTATCTTCGGTTTTTTCGTTAGATATGTATTCATCGCTTTTAGGTATATCTAAAATTTCTTCAATATTTTCATCTGTCTTTTCTTCTGATTCATATTTCTCATCTTCTTTAGTTATTTGCTCATTTTTAATTATTTCTTCGCCTAAAATTTTATTTTGCTCTATAGAATTATCAACTGTGTCTGCATAAACTGTTGAAGATATTATTCCTATATTTGTACATACACTAGATAATAATATTGTGATAGCACAAATAAAACTTAGCATTTTCTTGTTTCTTATATTCATATTTGAAATTCCTCCATTTCTATTTTTTCATTTATATCTTCTAAAATAAAAAAAGTCATTGAAACTACATTCAAATGACTTTTTTAACTTTTTTACTGTTTAATAGATTAATATTTTTTATTATGTGAATAATTGTACCCAATAGTGAGTACCATCCAATTCAAAATGTCCTACTCCTATTTTTGTATATTTTTCAGCTATCATATTAGAATAATGTCCTGCTGAATTTTTCCAACTTTTTGATACTGAATCTGCACTTTTTTGTCCTCTTGCAATGTTTTCTCCCCACACCCTTGTTCCTAACTCATTCCCTATATTACCACCATTTGGCCTTGTATGAGAAAAATTACCTGAATAAGCCATTTCAACTGCTCTAACAGAGGCTGTTATACACAACTTTTCATCCAAAGTTAAGTTTGTTCTATTAACTATACCATTTACACTATTTGCATTAGCTTCTTGTCTATAAGCATTTGTATTTTCAATAACTTTATTTAGCATACTAGCATACTTACTTCTAGCTGTTTTTGCCTCTGCAAGTAACTCTGATGTAGTTGCATTATAATTACTTCTGTCATATTCTGTTGAATTGCTTGTTGATTTAACTGTTTTATTTCCATCACTATAAACATTATATGTAGTTGTTGTATAAGTACTAATTATAACACCATATTTAGTTTCCGTTTTTGTTAAATTTTTTTGTTTTTCTGTACCAGTTAATTTAGCCTGCTCAGTTGTAGTTTTATTTACAGTAGTTCCATTAACTGTAGAGACCAGACCTCCAAGCACATCATCATGTTCATCATTATTGTTTGTTGAAGCTATAATATTGTTTGGTATATTGCTTGAACTATATGTAGTTGATTTTGGCATATTTGTTGGACTAGAACTTATAATTGCTGTGCCTTTTTCTGCTAGTTCTTGTGTTTCCTCTTGTTTAACAACCTCTGCATTAGTATTCTTTGTTTCATCTTCAATTACATTTTCTTCATTGTTTTCTTGCAATTCTATATCATCTGTCATATTTTCTTCTGTTCCTTCATTTGTTTTTCCAATCTCAATATCATCTCTGTTTTTATGATTATCTTTAACTTTTGATATTATGATTATGCTTATTATTGCTATTAAAATAACTGTTAAGATAATAATTAAAAAATATTTCTTTTTCATACTTCATCACTCTCCCTATTAAGAGTATAGCATATTTTTTATGTCTTTGATATTTCAAAAAAAATTTTTTGTATTACGTACCTCTAACACTACTAAAATCAATGATTTTTGAACGTTTAATCTACTTTTTCTAATTTTGCAATTATAAAATACCTCTTATCCGTTGGAGTTGTATGATTATTTAAGTACGAACATGTTGATAATTTTACTATTTTTTCAATTTTATCTATATCCTCTATAAAATATTTACTGGCTTTTTTATAATAGTCTATTTCTTCTTTAAAATCTAATGACTTAATATTATTTTCCTCTTCAGTTATCCCTATTGAATAACAACTAAATATTGTTGCTTTATAGTTTTGATTTTTTGTATATATTTTAATACTAGAATGTTCTTTCAAAAATTCTTCATTCATATATTTTGCTAATTCCGAAAACATAATTCCACTCTTCATGTTATGTCCATATATAATTGTTGTGTTATCATTAAATGGATTATTATTTAATGTAAATATCGAACCATTATTATTATATTTTCCATTATATGAATGTTTTAAATATTTTAATTTATCGTCATCTTTTAGAATAGGATAATCTATCTTTGTATTGTCTATTTTTATCCATCCTATAATGTCCTTATTAATACTTTCTAGTTTTTCCCAGTCTATATTTATTTTTTCTTCATCACTTTCTTCTATTATTACATCTTCACTTAATTCTATAATAGTATCATTGCTTTCTTTGTATTCTAAAAAGTCTCTAATAAAAAGATATAAAGAGATTACTAATATTATCATAAACACAATTATAGCAATTCGTGTAATTTTTACTTTTATATAAAAATCACCTCCTTTCATTGCTTTTTGTGCAATCTTGTCTTTACTTTATACTAAAAAAAGAATTAGTTTTTTCACTTCTAATTCCTTTTTTCTTTTTCAATTTTATATTAAAGGTTTTTCTATATAAATCAGATATATCTTTAAAATTTCTTGGATGCTCAACTATTTCCTTTATTTGACTTGGATAGAAATTACCATATAATATGTCATAGATTCCTAATTGTAAAGCTAATTTTGTTTCTTCTTGTTTTTGGTTTTTTAATAATAGAATTACTCTTATGTTCATTTGTTTTAATACAAATAAAAACTCATGCAAATCTCCTTCAATCGCTTGTGAAGATATTATAACTGTTTGTCCTTCAAATGTATTGTTTTCAATTAAGTAATTACTATAATGTGCAATTATCGAATCTCTTAAATTTATTTGAATTTCTTTATCAATTTCTTCTATTCCTGTGTATATTACTATCATCTAAATATATTCCTCCCTCTTTAATATTTCTAATGGGTCTATTACCTCTCCATCCTTCTTTACTGAAAAATGGCAATGACAGCCTGTTAGAGCTCCATTTGTTGGTTTTCCTTCTTTATCTTTATATGGATTATTTGTTACACCATATACATTTTTAGGTCCTACCTTTCCAATAATTTCACCTTTTTTTACAGGTTGTCCTACACTTACTATAAATTCTGGTGAACTATGGCAATATGAAAATCTAAATTGTCCATCTGTGCTTTCTATTGTTATAGTATATCCTCCTGAGCCACCCCATCCAGCTGCAACTACTTCACCATCCATAATACACACCAGTTTTGTTCCTTCAGGTGCTGGTATATCAATTCCATTATGTATTGTAGATGCTCCTGCTGTAGGTGAATCTCTTTTCCCAAATCCACTGCTTATTGTATAATGTCCGTTCTACAGGCCAATCTGTTTCTTCACACATTTCTCCTCCAAATATTTTACCTATGAAATCAAAAACACTTGTAAAAAATCCTTTCACCGCTTCTTCGTCATTTTCTTTTTCATATGTAGTATTATAGTAGGCAAATTCTTTTGTCATATCTATATTATCATCCTCAAATGAAATATAAAGAATATCTGTTATACTAGAAACAAGAAATATAATAAGACATATTATAATTATTGGTATTATAAAAGGTTTTATTACTAAAAGTGCTATATGTATAATTTTCTTTTTTATTTTGTTTTTTACAATATTTTTAATCATTTTCATCATCTGCTTCCATAGTTATAATTTTGTTGTTTTCTTCTTTTTTATCTTCTTGTCTTGTATTATTTATATTTGGTCTATCATACATTCTTTTTTGTGTATTGTTTTCATAGTTAGTTTTAAAATTTCTTCCCTCTGCCATATACATACCAAAATTCATAAATTCTTTTCCGACATTAAATGCCTTTCTTACTCCACTTAGATTATTTGTATCTTTTAATCCATTTTGCGTTTTATTATTAACTGTATTGTTGTTCATTGTTTTGTTTTCTGTTGGATTTGTAATATTAGTTATTGAATTTGTATTTTTATCTTCCATTATATTTTTTGAATATCTCTCATAACTTGCACCATCTGCTTGTTTGCTTTCTATATGATTTGCTTTGTTTATAACTCTTGATATAATGTCATTTCCTCCTGTTTTTGTTTCAGCATTATTTCCTTTAAATTGATATGCAATAGATTTTACTGTGTGCCCCATTGCAGCACCCATACCAATTCCACGATTTGCTAATTCTTCATTATTTATTCCTGCTATTCTACTTACTAGATTTTGCATTGTATTTTGTAAAGCATCTCCTAATGGTAATATCATCATTCCCCATAGTAGGCTAATTGCCCATCCAGCATTTGTAGGCAAAAAGGTTAAATATATTAAAAATAGAAATGCATACACAAATTGCATAAAAGAATTTATTATTATCTGCCCAAACCATATACTCGATGCTATTGTTCTTTTATTTATAATCCAAAATACTGCTACAATAGGTGTAAATATTGTAAATACTATTAATGTAAATTGCCTTATTATAAACTTGATATTTATTTTTACAAATAAATAAGCAAATAACGCAATTACTATTGCTGTTGCTATTGCATTTCCTGTATTAATGCTTGTTAGTAATGAATTTCCTAGTAAATCATCTAAACTTCCATGAGCTCTTGATACTAATAATGTAACTAAGTTATTATTTAGCATTAACATGAATTTCACAAATATAGGTGCTATTACTATTGCTGATGCACCAAAAAATAATCTCATTAGGTTATCCTTTACCTCATTTCTTTTGTCTGGACTTATACCTGCGACAATCATTTTCCATGCTAAAATTACTATTGCTATTAATATTGGTCCTCCTAGTATTCCTGCAATAGTCCAATACCAGTTATTTATTAAATCCCAATTTTCATTTGTAAATGGTGATAAAGCTGTTTGATTCTCTCCAAATATTAATTCATCATAGTCTTTAAATCCGTACTCCAAATTCTTCTTTTGTAGTTAAATCAAATACAGTTTCTGCTATACCTCCGAATCATTTTTGCAATTATTTTTTCAAATAGTCCTCCCTCCTCGTTGTCTATAGTTTCTTCAATCTCTGATTTCTCGTCTATATCGTATTTATCATATGGATCTTCATAACCATCTAAAAATGAACTTGCATGCACTGTATTTGTAAGGCTAAAAAAAATAAGTATAACTAAAAATATACTTATAAAAATTCTTTTTGTTTTCAAGTATTTCACCACCTATTCCTTATGTTGTAATAAATTCACTTTCAAATTTTGTCATGTCAATTTTTATTGCTCTAATATCTCCTCCTCTGATTAAAATACATTCTCCTGGTCGTGCTTTTGTTAATATTTCTTTTACTCCACTTGGTAATTTAAAGAACTTCATTATTTCATCAATACTTCCTATTGATTGTTTTAATAAAATTATTGTATCACAGCAATTTATTATTGCTTCCGCTTGTCTATTTTGCCTTAATTCAGCTAGATTTTGAGTAGCCAATATCATTGCTACTTTTTTCTTTCTTGCTCTTCTTGCTAAGTTTTCTAAAAAGTCTGATGTTTCCTTATTCTTAAACAAATTCCATGCTTCATCTACTACAACATATCTCTTTATTCTTTCCTTTGTAGCCATATATTTATTGGTTATCCAAGTTGTTAATACTAGACACACATAATACCTCATTATCTCATCTTTTATTTCAGAAATATCAAAGCATATTATCTGGTCGTTTATCTTTAATGTACTTTGGCAATCAAATATTCCAAGTGTATTTCCTCTTAAAAAATTACTCAATGTACTTGATAATTCTTTGTTTTTTATTTTATCTCTCATTACTCTATGAAAGTCTGTCAGTGTTGGCATTTTCTTTTTTATATTTCCAAATGTAATTATCCCTTCATGCTTTCCACCTTGTTTTTCATAAATTGAGTTTCTATCTTTTGTTATCTCTTTTTCTCTATAAAGTTCTCTTACTGCTTGCTCAATGTCTGCTATCTCATTAGGTTTTAGCATTCTGTTTTCATATTTATTTATTATTCCATTCATTATACTTCTAATTTCAGTTATCTTACTGTCTATATCTATAAATCCTTCATCTTCGTCTATATCAATATCAAATAAGTTTATTCCTACTGGTATGCCCTGTCTAATCTTTATAATTCTTCCACCTAACTTTTCAGTTTGTGCTACATACTCTCCTTCTATATCTAATATTGATGACCTTCTATTGATTAATGCTGTTCTTCCTATTATAGTTTTTACTGTTACTGATTTTCCAGCTCCTGGCACTCCAAATATAGCAAGGTTTGCATTTGCAAGCCCTCCTGTGAATGTTTCTAAATTTATTGGAAGTCCTGTAAATAAGTCTCTTCCTAAATAAATTCCTTCTTTTACACTAGATTTTGTCCTTGCTATTGGAAACATCGCTGCAAGTCCTGCTGTAGTCATGTTTCTATTGTTTTCATTTATGATGTTATTATTTAATGGTAAGGTTTCTTTTAGTGCATCTAATTGTTTAAAGTATAATGGTCTTATTTCACATGACCTGTTTGCAAACTCATCTCTTAGGAGCTTACTATTTTCATTTAGTTCTTCTAAACTTCTAGCATTTACTCTTAATGTTATCTTAATAAAAAATAACTTATCATTGTTTATCTGTATATCTCTTCTCATTTCCTCAAATGCCTGTATGTTTTCTTCAAGTCTGTGTAGTTCTTCAATATTACCTTGTTTTTCAAACAGAAGGTAATCTGATTGTAATTTTGTTACTTTATGAGTTAAGTATCTTATTACATTTCTTTCGTCTGCAACTTGTACTTGTGTAGAAATATCAACATTTCCTATTGTATTTAAGATATCATCTAGCCAACCAATTTCAATATAATTAGGATAAAACATTAATGTAAAAATCCTAGAATACTTGTCATTTCCCATATAAATATAATCTTTATTTTCCTGTATTACTTCAGGTGCAAGTAATGATATTAGTTCATGTTGGTTATCAAAGAAATTTTCTTCTTTTACTTTTTTTAGTTTTTTATATAATTTTATTTTCTTCTCTTTAGGTATTTTCTTGTTATTGCGTTGTTCCATCTTTTCTTCTATCAATGCCTGTAACATATAATTCGAGTCCCCCCTTCTGTTCAATATCAGACACTTTATTTTTGTTTTCTTTATGTAGTTGCTCATATATTAGTTCTACTATTTCTTTATCACTTAATAATCTTGTACTGACTTTTATGTTTAACAAATGATATCTTAATAATTGATAAAATTCTTTTAGCTCTATTTCAGCTACTTTTCTATTGTTAAAAGACGATATTACCATATAATTTTTTCTCTCAAATAAATTTTCATCTTTTTGTAATTCCTCTAAATGAGATATTATTTGATTAGCATATTCTTTTACATTGCTATTTGCGTTTATTGTATTAATTTTTATTTCTTCTAACATATCTCCAAGTTCAATTTGTTTCTTTATTTCTAAAAATTGAATTGGAAATTTAAGCATTTGCGCTATACTTATTAATTCTCTATCAACATTCGCTCTTTCTCCATCATGTAATAGACTATATTCTATACTCTCTAATTCTACTATTATAGAATGTTGATTTCTATTTATTGTAATTACTTGATTATTAAATACATCTATTCCCCATAAATTACTAAGTGTTTTTTTTCCTTTTTTTATATTTGAATTATCTATAGGTTTAAAGTCTTGTAACTTATTTTTCTTTCTTGTATATATTAAAGCTCCTAGCATAAAGATAATTCCTATTAATATAAAAACAAATGAAATTATCATCTCTTTCCTACCTTTCAAATATAAATTTTTTCTTTCTAAATATGTATTTTAGAATATTTATAAAGTATTTATCTGTATATGTATTTCCTATTTTTACAAAGGCAAATGTCATAAATATAGATACAAAACTTAAAAATATTATTACTTTAAATATCATTGATATATGAAAGAATAATACTCCTACTGATATAACACTTGTAATTACATATAACATCTGTCTTAACGATAAATAACCTCCAAATACTTTTTCTTCATGTGTAAAGTCAAATGGTACTTTGTATAAACTCACTGTATATTCCCCCTAAACATTACTTCCACCAATTAATGCTCCTCCACCATTAGTTGCTATACTTAATATAATTCCAGAAACAATTAATGATAATCCGAAGTAACATTGTTCCAGCACATACCCAAGCTAATGCTCCTATGCTTTCACTTCTTTTGTTAGCATTATTTGAATTTACTATCATCTTTAATGCAATAATAACAATACTTACAAATACTAAAATTCCACCTATTGGCATTGCTAACTTTATTACTGCATTTTTTATATTTTCTGTGGCTTGGTCTACTTCTGCTGTGCTAATGCTACCATTTGCGAATACCTTTTCTTGCAATAACATTAGTGTTGTAGGTAACATCCATATTCTATTTTTCGTTTTATAATATAATCTTTTTAAATTTTCTTTTTTGTTTTTTTTCATCTCTCATAACCTCCTCGATTTATGCAAATATTTGGGGTATGGTATGTTTCGCTTTCTTAAGTCAAACTTAAAATATATTAAACAATATTGGTATTGTTAATATAATAATGATTAAGACTAAAGATATTATAAAATTCTTTATTCCAAACTTTATTGCTTTTTCAGATTTCTTTTTGGCTCCGAATAACCATATTAATAGACTTGATATTATCCATATTGTTAAAAGTATTATTGAGGTTTTAAAACACATCCTCATAATATTTTGAAACATTATATCCAAGCCTCCTGTTATATTTTCCATATCATATGTAGGTATCATTTTTACCTCCTGTTTTAAGTGCAAAAAAAATAAAAGCTCTTAGCTTTTTTCTAAATCTCTAATTAAACTTATATAATAATACTCAAAAAAATTATTGATTTCTTTTATTGTTCCTTGATATTCTTTCTGTCTGTTTTTACAATTATCATATAGAAATAATAAATCTGCTCTTTTTACTTTAGTAATTAATTGCTTTTTACTACTTACAAATAATTCTTTTAAAGCATATATAATTATCTTTAATTTCTCTATATTTTCCTCTGTGAATATTTTTATTAGTTCTTCAGTATAATTAAACTCTATTTTTTCTAAAACTCTTCTAAACTCAATTTCTTCATCTTTAGTAAAACTCTCTGGATTTTGCTTTGCCTTTTTTATAATATAATTAAAAAATCTATCTATCCTATTATTTATATTATTATATTGAGCAATTCTGCTTATAGGGTATTGTTTATTTTGCTTATAGGGGTATTGTTCATTCTGCTTATAGGTATTAGTTATAAAGTCCCTATGTATATCATTTATATAAATTCTTCTCTCTAATATTTGATTTCTATTATCTTTTATAATCTCTATGTTTACAAATCCGAGATTTTCTAAATGACTTATCCATCTTGATATTGTTCCTGGTATAACATTATATAACTCAGCAAAATACTTATTCGTTGCAAAGCAATAGCCTTCTCTCCCTGCTAGTGCTGTTATCTCTCCATAAAGTAATCTCTCTGCATATTTTAGTTCTTCACAATATCTTACTTCACTTGGAATTATTGCATAATAAGATGGTGTGTTTTGTTCATTCACATATTAATAATCCCTCCTTCAAAAATTTCCTCGTTCTCAACATCTTCTAGTTCTTTATCTAAGAAATCTAATTGTATCTTTTGTGCTTTAATTATTTTTTTATACTTATTTCTACTTTTTTCTGCGTTTTTTATTTGTATGAAATTATAATTTATTATTAAAATATTTACTATAAAAATAAATACATTTATAATTATTAAATTTTTCATATTTTTTCCCTTCTTTCAAAAAAATAAACACTCGAAAGTGCTTATTTTTCAATAATTATTCAAACTCTACTTTTTAAAATTTCTTCCCTTTATCTTCCCTTTATGAAAGATGTTTTATTACTTTTTAATGCGTTTTAATACATCTTATTGCATTTTTCTTTTTTTGACTTTTCTTAAGTTATAATTCCTTATAATGTAGAAACACCAGTGAATATAGGAGCTTCACCAGTGTTTTTTTTGGTGCTCCTTCAAGGGCTCGAACCTTGGACCTACCGGTTATGAGCCGGTTGCTCTAACCAACTGAGCTAAAGGAGCATTTTTTACAAAATTATGTCAGAAGAATAATTGGAGCGGGTAGTGGGAATCGAACCCACGTAGTCAGCTTGGAAGGCTGGAATTCTACCATTGAACTACACCCGCATGTATTTCCTTCTGACAGTTATTAATTATAATGGTTAATTTTTATTTTGTCAATACTTTTTTCTAATTTTTTTTATTTTTATAAAAGTGTGACACCAAATTGTATTTTATTTCATAGTATATCATATATTAATTTAGGAATAGAAGTTTTTAATTTCTATATTTTACTAGAAAGGAAGATGCTTATTATGAATAATAATATTGATATGTCTAAGCTTATGCAAATGCTTTCTAAAATGGATAAAAACCAATTGGAAAAAGGACTTCAACAGGTTCAACAAATGTTAGATTCTAAGGATAAAAATAAAAATCAATAATACATATGATTTGGGCAGACATTTAAATTTCTAATTATGCCTGCCTTTACACTCATAATTAACAAGGAGGATAATAATGGATGAATCTGAAATGTCTGATATGATAAATAATATTAGTAAAATGATAAATGATGGTAATATTCCTGATGATATAAAAAATATTGTTAATAATTTAAAGTCCGATTCTTCTACAAATAATACTAATTCTACTTCTTCTAACTCTTCTGCTCCTAATATAGATTTTGATACTATTTTAAAGATGAAATCTATTTTTGAGAAGATGAACTCTTCTGAAGATCCTAGAGCAAACCTTCTTCGCTCATTAAAACCTTATTTAAAAGAGAGTAGAAAGTCTAAAGTAGACCAATATATTCAATTATTTAATATGACTAAAGTAATGGATATCTTTAAACCAAATGGTGGTGAAAATATAAAATGATACCTGCTTTTCCTTTTTTTGGATTCCCTATGCATTATAACTCATATAGGAATTCATATTATAACAATCTGAAAAATACTTCTGTTAATAATTCTAGATATTCAATTTCTAATAATAATTGGAATGATAAGACTTTACATGAAAAACAGATGTCTTTATCACATCATTATAATAAATCTTCAAATAGTTCTACTACAGATAATTATTCTAATTATTCAAATAAAGATACTTTTGTATCTAATTCTGCAAGCTCTTCCTCTGAGCAGTTTTTTGATATCTTTGGAATACATTTATATTTTGATGATATTCTAATTTTGTGTTTATTGTTCTTCTTGTATCAAGAAGAAGTTAATGATCAATTATTATTTATTGCTTTATTGCTATTATTGTTATCTTAGAATTAGAAAAAACAGTTTATAGTCATCGCCCAAATACTAAAACATATTAAAGATATTAAATAAATTAAGATATTGTATGATAATATACAATATCCCAAAGAAATTATGAAATTTAGTGCCAATGAAGTAGTTATTAACAACCTTTTGGCCTCTTTTGACGATTGATATAAAATCAATCTTTATAACTTATCTTTTAAATATACTTAAAATCTTATTCCAAATTTTTTTGAATAAAGATTCTTTATATTCTGCTAAAGCAATTTCTTCTGTTATTGTCTCTTCAACTTTATGTTGATTATCTTTTTTATTTTTAAATAAATTATCTGGATTGTATTTTATATATTGTTCTAACTCCTCTTGTTTTTTTCTCGCCTTATCCTTATTATTTAATTCTTCTTTTTGAAGCTGACCAATAATAAATAATCTAAATATCATTCCTAAGATATTTTTAGCTGTATCAGAAATATTTTGTTTATCAAATGGTAAAGCAATATTATATACAAAAGTGCTATTTTCAGAACAATTTTCTTCCATAAATATAATATATCTTTTAGGTATCTTTTTATATTCACTCATTGGAATATATTTTAATACTTCAATAACTTCAACATATGCTTCTTCATAATTATCTACCTTTATCATTAGTAAACCTCCAATCCATATTCTTCTGCATTTTCAAATCTTCCTCTATGATGTCTATTTGTTCACTCATTCCTCGCATATTTTCATGATCTTTTAGTACCTGCATTACACTTCTACCATCTAATTTTCCTTCTTGTTCTAGTTCATCAATTATTTCCTCTACAGATACACTTCCTCTAAATCCATCGATTGCAGTTTCATCTACTTCACGTATTCTATCATCAATCTTTGTCAATCCTTTTCTATATTTTTTAGGTAAAGATTTCACATATTTTCTAAATTGTAATGCATCATTAAAATTTCCAGACATTCCATATTTTTGCAAAATTTCCTCTGGATCAATGCCACAAAGAATTTCAGTAAAAATTTTGCAATTTCTTTCTGGAGAATATTCATCAAAATAGACTCTTGCTATATTTTGTAAAAATTCTTCTTTCTTAGCTAATAATTCTTCTCTATAAATTTCTTTTTCCCCTGATTGTTCGTCTTCATTATAGTCATAATCATCTTCATCATAATCATAATTGTCTTCATCATAATCATAATCGTCTTCATCGTAATCATCAAATCTTTCATAAACTATTCTATCTACTTCGTATTCAAATGCACTATTCCTTATATAATCAATCATATCTGATATATTACCAAATGTCTCTTCAACATCAACTTCTATTGTTGAAAATCTAGAAATGAATTCTGCCTCTTCTCCAATTGTTGTTCTGTCTAATAATATATTTTTTATATTGGGAGTTAATATTATTGACACATCTTCATTTGATTTTTCTAATATTTCTCCAAACAAATCTTGCGTATCATATCCCCCTGCTTCACAAAATCTAGCAAAGTCTGAACAATAGTATACATGACCTTCATCGAAAAATCCTTTTCTACCAGCTCTACCTGCTAATTGGTCAAATAAATTTTTGCTAATAGGTCCATCATAGTATTTGGCTAACTGTGCAAAAATTACGTTTTTCACTGGGAAATTAACTCCTAAAGCTAATGCATCTGTTCCAACTATTGTATCTATCATACCTTGTTCACTACACTTATAGACATTAAATATGGCAATACATTTGTCTGTTTGCTCCTACTAGTAATTTCTTATACATATATTAGTTCATTTAATATAATTTCTTCTGCCACATCTTTTAAATTATTCATCATACTAACCCAATAAAGTTGGTCTGTACTTTTCATTTCTTCTGTTAGATTATTTTGCTGTTTTAGTTGTTCGATTATAAGATTAATTCTATTGTCTGCTGTTTCTTGAATCTCTTTTAAATGTCTATTCAAAGTTCCATTCACAAACATTATTGTATATTCTGCTTTTCTATTTTCTTTTAAGAAATTTAATCTCATTCTTCCATATTTATTTAGCACAATTTTTTCTTTTTCTAATACTAAATTTGGCATATAATAATCGCCTTGTTTTGTGTATTCAATTCCATATTTATTTTCAATATTATTTGTTTTTAATTCTTTATTTTCCATTTTCAATTCCTCCATTTTTTAAAAATTTTTTAACTAACTTTTTCTCGTTCCTTTACTCTAATTGCCCCAACAATTCTATTTACTTTTTTCTGTGGATACTTTTTATCATCTGTTACCAATTCGACTAATTTAAAAAGTTTTTCTCCATTATCATTTGTCTCATCTATTGTAAGATATTTTTTCTGGTAGCCTTTCTTTTGTTCATCTAATCTTGCTATTTCATAATAAGATACTTCGTAATAGTCATTTAGTCTTTCTATATATTCTTCTAGTTCTTGCTTGTCCATCATAACTGTTGTTCTAACTTCTTTATCTTTTTCATCTGCAATAGTCATATCAAACATTCCATTTTGCATTAACTTGTATATCTGGTTAATAAATGTTTTTCTTAATTTTAAATTTACTAATTTGTAATTACCCTTACTATCTTTTTCAACTGTAATGCTTTCTAAAAACTTTGATATAAATTCTTGTTTTTCTTCTTTGTCTTTATTTTTCCATTCTGCCATTAGCATATCGTAAAATTTATTAGAACGAATTAGCTTTTCTTTTTCTACATCTCTATCTGCCATTAAGTGTTGTGGGCTAAAACTCTGTTTATTTAGGTCTATCGTTTCAATTCGTTTTTGTTCTAATATTTCTAATTTTTCATCTATTGCTTTATATTCTTTTGAAAATTCTTCTACATCAACAATTTCTTTTAAATATGCTTCTTTTATTCTGCTTTTTTGATTTCTTAATGTGTTTATTTCTTTATCAAGTTTATCTGTGTTTTTCTCTTTTTTATCTGCTAAAACAGGATAGAAGTATTTTTTTACTGTCATATCATATTCTATTAAATCCATTATCATTGGCATAACTTGTTCTTCTATTAAATCTTCACGAAGATAGATTTTACAGTCTGAACAATGATAATACATATACTTTTTCTTTTTACCACCTGTTCCTTTACTTCCCATTATTTCCCCACATTTAGGACATTTCATTTTTTGCATAAAGATATATACTCTATCTCTACAATATGCTCTTTGATTTTTCTCTTTCTGCATTTGTATATCTTCAAACATTGCTCTTGTTATTATTGGCTCAACAACATTTGGATATATTACAGGCTCTTTTCCTTGTTCTTTTGCTACTCTTTTAAATCTTTCATAATCTCCTACATAGATTTTGTTATTGAGTATTTTTTCTATGGTAGAATCGTCCCATTTTTTAGACTCTAAAACTCTTTCTTCGTTTAGAATATTTGCTATTGTTTGATAGCTTTTACCTTGTAAATATAAATTAAATATTCTAATAACAATATCTTTTGTAGTTTCATCAATTACCATCTTCTTTGTTGTATCTCGTTTATACCCTAGTGGGCAAGTTCCGTGGTATATGACCTGACTTTATTGCACCTGTTAAACCGAATTTTGTTCTTTCTGATACTATCTCAATTTCTAACTGTGATAAAACTGTTAGCATTCTTACAAAGAATCTACCATTAGCACTGCTCGTGTTGACATCATCCCTATCGCATACCAAATAGCAATGATGTTCTTCTAGTTCTGAAATTAGAACTTCTAAATCTCTACAGACCTTGTAACCCTATCTAACTTATAGGCTACAATATAATTGATTTTACCTGCTCTCATATCTTCTAGCATTTGCTGAAAAGCTGGTCTACCAGACATATTTTTTGCACTAATTCCTGCATCTTTGTAAACTTTATAGATTTTATAATCTTTATATTTACAAAGCTGTTTTAATTTTTCCTCCTGTTCTCCTAAACTAAATCCCTCGCGTACTTGATCTTCTGTACTAACACGAATATAAATTCCTGCTACTTTCCTTTCTTCATTCATTTTTACATATCCTC
>CAOKMR010000017.1 GCA_948469815.1 uncultured Clostridiaceae bacterium
TCTTAAAGTTTTCGTTTATCGTGGTAATTAAAAAATTATGTTGGTCTAGTAACTCAAAAATTAGATATTAGAAATAAATGTCTAACTTATAATTTCTAATCTCTAAACTCAAATATATAACACTTTATACACGTTAGTCAGTATACTAAGAATCCTTGACATTAAAAAGAATTAATAATATACTGTATTTGCAAATATTTATATAAAGGAGGTAAACTTTCTATATGAAAGATTTAATAGAAATTAGATGGCATGGTCGTGGTGGTCAGGGTGCTAAAACAGCTTCTCTTTTACTTGCTGATGCTGCTTTTAATACTGGAAAATATATCCAAGGTTTTCCAGAGTATGGACCTGAAAGAATGGGTGCACCTATTACAGCTTACAATCGTATTAGCACAAAACCAATTACAATTCACAGTAATATTTATGAACCCGATTATGTTGTGGTTGTTGATGATTCTCTTCTTGAATCTGTTGATGTTACATCAGGTTTAAAAGAAGATGGCGCTATAGTAATAAATACAACTAAAGATGCCGATTATATTAAAAGTACTTTAAAAGGTTATAAAGGTGAAATTTATACAATAGACGCTAGAGAAATTTCTTTATCAACTCTTGGAAAATATTTTCCTAATACTCCTATGCTTGCTGCAATCGTTCATGTTACGGGTATTATGAGTGACGAAGATTTTCTAAATGATATGCAAGGGTCTTTTAAACATAAATTTGCAAAAAAACCTGAAGTCATTGAAGGTAATATGAAGGCTCTTGAGATGGCACTTACTAAAGTTCAAAGAATTTAAACAGATGCCTAATATAAAAGTAAAAAACTTTTAAAGAATAATTATTTAAAACTTTAAATGGAAGGATGTGAAAAAATGATAGATAAGAACACTCCAGTAGATGACCTAACTATTGGTGGAAATATATATGAAGCAGGAAATTCTATCAAATTTAAAACTGGAGATTGGCGCTCTATTGCTCCAAAATATATCCCAGAAAATTGTAAACAATGTGGTCTTTGCTTCCCTGTTTGCCCAGACGATGCAATTCCTGTAGGGAAAGACCAAAAAAGAGGAGATTTCAATTACGATTATTGTAAGGGCTGCGGGGTTTGCGCTAAGGTTTGTCCCTTCAAAGCAATTGTAATGGAATAGGATGAAAATAAGCTACGTATTGCGTTGTCAAGCGTCGGACAAATAATCCTCGATGACCATTAGGTCTATCTGCGGTTATTTGCCTAGCTTTCCTAGCACTACTTGCTTCTTTTCACCCTAAGTTTATGGAACGATTATTAAAATTGAAAAATAATAGAATTTAGAATAAAAACGTTCTAAACTCTAACTTTTAATTTCTAGAACAAGAAAGGAATGATAATAATGTCTATAAGAGAAAGACTAAGTGGAAATGAAGCAGCTGCTACTGCAATGAAACAAATTAATCCTGATGTTGTTGCTGCATTCCCTATTACACCATCTACAGAAATACCACAATATTTTTCAACTTTTGTTAGTAATGGTCAAGTTGATACTGAATTCGTAGCAGTCGAAAGTGAACATAGTGCTATGAGTGCTTGTATAGGTGCTGAATCTGCAGGTGCAAGAGCTATGACAGCGACTTCTGCTAATGGTTTATCACTAATGTGGGAGATGATTTATATCGCTTCTAGTTTAAGATTACCAATAGTTATGTCTTTGGTAAACCGAGCTGTGTCTGGACCATTAAATATACATAATGACCATTCTGATGCAATGGGTGTAAGAGATTCTGGTTGGATTATGCTATTTTCTGAAAATAACCAAGAAGCATATGATAATTTACTTATGGCTCATAGAATTGCTGAACATAAAGATGTTCTTTTACCTTTAATGGTATGTCAAGATGGATTTATAACATCTCATTCTATTGAAAATATAGAATTGTTGGAAGATGATAAAGTAAAAGGATTTGTAGGTAAATATAGTCCTGAACATTATTTATTAAATAATAAAGAACCTATTGCCGTTGGACCTTTAGATTTACAATCTTATTTATTTGAACATAAATTCCAACAAGCAGAAGCAATGAGAAATGCTAAAAAAGTTATTTTAGAGGTTTCTCAAGAATTTGAAAAATTAACTGGAAGAAAGTACTCTTTCTTTGAGGAGTATAAAATGGAAGATGCTGAGTTAGTTGTTGTTTGCATGAATTCAACCGTTGGAACTACTAAGGCTGTTGTTGATGATTTAAGAAATAATGGTGTTAAAGCAGGTTTATTAAAAGTACGTGTGTTTAGACCTTTTCCAACTTTGGAAATTGCTAATGCCCTTTCAAATGCTAAAGCTATTGCAGTATTAGATAAAGCTGATTCTTTAAATGCTTCTGGTGGAGCACTATTTGAAGATGTAGTTTCTGGAATGTATGTAAATAATAAAAATGTTCCTACTGTGAATTATGTTTATGGTATTGGTGGTAGAGATACTACTACAAAAGATATACAAAGTGTATACACAGATTTGAAAGAAATTGCAGAAACAAAGAATATTGGTAATCCATATAGATATTTGGGAGTAAGATTAGTCAATAATGAAAGGAGAATTTAAAATGGCATATAATTTAAAAGAAATAGTTGCTGATAAACCATCTCGTTTTAAATCAGGTCACAGAATGTGCGCTGGTTGTGGTGCACCAATTGTTGCTAGAATGGTATTAAGAGCATTAAAAAATGAAGACCATGCTGTAATTGCTAATGCAACTGGTTGTATGGAGGTTTCAACTTTTATATATCCATATACTGCTTGGTCAGATTCCTATATACATACTGCTTTTGAATGCGCAGCAGCAACATTAAGTGGTGCAGAGGCTGCTTATCAGTCTATGAAAAGACAAGGAAAACTACCAAAAGATGTAACTACAAAATTTATCGCTTTTGGTGGTGATGGAGGAACTTATGATATAGGTCTACAAAGTTTATCTGGAGCAATGGAAAGAGGTCATGATATGGTTTATGTATGCTATGATAATGGTGCATATATGAATACAGGTATTCAACGTTCTTCTGCTACTCCACATTTCGCTGATACAACAACTACTCCAGCAGGTAGTGTTGTTCCTGGTAAAATGCAACCAAGAAAAGATTTAACTGAAATTATGGTTGGACATCATATTCCTTACGTTGCTCAAACTGTTCCTATAAATAATTTTAAGGATTTATATGAAAAATCAGAAAAGGCAATTTATACTGAAGGACCTGCCTTTCTAAATGTTCTTGCTCCATGTCCTAGAGGTTGGGGGTATCCTACAGATGATTTGCTTCAAATGAATAAATTGGCAGTAGAAACTTGTTATTGGCCTTTATATGAGGTTATAGATGGTAAGTATAAAATAAATTATAAACCTGCTAAAAAATTACCAGTCGAAGAATTTTTGAAGCCTCAAAGAAGGTTTAAACACATGTTTAAATCAGGAAATGAATGGATGATTGAAGCATTCCAAAAAGAGACTGATTCTAGATGGGAAGCATTATTAAAATTAGAAGAAATCACAAATCGTTATTGATTATAGATAAATTAATCGATATGTATGAATATATTGCAATTGTTTTTTTCAGAAGGGCACGGTACACCGTGCCCAATTTATATATTAAAACTGTGAATAGTAACCATTAATTCCTATTATAGTAAATTATTTTGTACAAATATGGAATTTTTTAGTATTTTATGGTATTATTGTATTTAATAATTAAAATATGAAAAAGTTGGGGGATTTTTATGGATATTAAACCAATGAAAATACTAATCCTTGAAGATGATGTTAATGCTTGTAATGATTTTATTAATTGCATTAACTCTAGAAACGACATTTCTCTGGTTGGTATAACTGATTCTGATATCGAAGCTTTAAAATATGTAAGACTTCGCCATCCAGAAGGTATAATTCTGGATATTGAACTAAATAAAAGTACTTCTGGTAATACAGATTCTTTGGAGTTTTTAAATGAACTCAAAAAATTAAATCTTAATTATAATCCAATAATCATAGTTACAACTCATATAAATTCTGAAAGGACTTATGAAATTCTTCATAGAAATGGTGTCGATATTATCTTGTATAAAAATCATCCAAAATATTCTTGTAATCATGTATTAAATAATTTCATCGCTTTGAGAAATACCTCATCTTTAAATTCTGTCGCTTCTCTCCAAGAAAATATAAAAGAAACTGAAGATAAAATTTCTAAACTTATATATAATGAACTTGATTTAATAGGAATAACTCCAAAATTAAAAGGAAGAGATTATGCTCATGATGCTATCTTATATTTAATTCAAAGTAATGAAAGCAATATTAATGTAATTAAGCATTTAACTAAGATTTATAAAAAATCTGGAAATACTATAACTAATGGTATACAACATGCTATTATTCACGCTTGGAAAGTATCATCTATTGAAGATTTATCCATGCATTATACTGCTAAAGTAAATTATGAAACAGGTGTACCTACTCCAATGGAATTCATTTACTACTATGTAGATAAAATTAAAAAGTTAATATAATTTAAACTTTTATTTCAAATATTATTGAAAAAATAGATTAACATTGTCTAAATCTGAACATTTAGAACATTGTTAATCTATTTTTTTCTATCATTCGTCATTTTTCGACATATTTTTCCACCAGTAAATACCAGTTTTTCTGACAGTATAAATGGTATTTTTTTATTGTATTGTGTGAAAATCGACTGTTATATAGTTTTTCAAATTACAAATTACTTTTGGATTTTAGAATTTTTATCATTTTTTGTATGTATGTCTTGTCCCAAACCTTTTAAGGTTAAGCTTACATATATTATTCTAAATCCTTATACAAATTTTACACAATAACTTTAATAGGAAAGGTGGTGAATTTAAATGACACTATTAGAAGAATTACTAAGATGGATTAACCGTTGGAGTTAGTAATTTCCTTAAAGAGAGTATCCTGTAATAGGAAACTCTCTTATTTATATTAATATCATTATAGAAAAAGCTGATTGCAGTATCAAGAATTTCCCACAAACGGTGCCCCTACATTTCTCTACAATTTTTTATGTTACTGTTATATAGAAATTTATAGGCGAATTACCTAAAGATTAAAATTTGTTGACTTAAACATGTATATATAATAGCACCATTATTAAACTTTGTAAATACTTTTATTTTTTCTAATGTAATTCATTTATCTTTATAAGTAATTTTATTCTTAAATGATTGATTATATATTTTTCATAATATATAATATTTTATTGTGAGAGGTGATTACTTTGGCAAACTTAATTCCAATTACACTTATAAATTTATATGATATTGATACTGTAATATATATTATAAAGATGTTTCTTATGGGGTTATGTACTTATTATACCTTTATACATGTACTAAACTTAAATTCAAGCTTCAGCATTAAATCTATAAATGTTATTCCAATAACATTTATTATTGCATTTATTCACACAATATTAAAATCAGATTATCATCCTACTAGCATTATATTCTTTATTCTATCATTAAGCATCTTGCATTCTTTTATTACTTCTAATAGAATAGGCTATTCCATCTTAGTAACTTTATTTTCATTTAGCTTAAATTATCTTATTTACTTTGTTGCAATTGTAATAGAATTTGTTCCATATAAAATTATTGGAATTCAAAATGATATTTATAATCTTATATTAATTTATGCAATTCACATTATTTTATTAAGCTCTTTATTTAAAATAAGAAGATTTAATAAACGGTTTTGGATTTTTTCAAAGGAATTCAAGCAATGAATATTTTGATTTACTAATACTAAATATTAGCACGATTATATTATTTTTGTTTATTCTAATCCGTGGTAGTTTCTTTTTAAATCTTATGTTGAATATCTCTATTGTCATTATTATGTTAGGTATCATCATGTTCATTACCATACAAAGGTCTTTAACTTTATATTACAAACACAATTTATTAGTTAGAGATTTGAATGAGACTAAAGAAGAGCTTAAGGAGAAGAATAAAGAGATTGAAAAGTTGGAAAATGATATTCTTGAAGCTAGTAAAATTAATCATTCTATTTCTCATAAACAACGTTCTTTAGAGTATAAATTAAATGAATTGATGCTAAATACTGAGTTTGCAAATGAGTTGGATATTACCGATAAGATAAAAGACGTTTCTAAACAATTGCTTACTACATCTACAGTTCTAAATTTAACTAAAACTGACATAGTAGAGATTGATGATATGTTAAATTTTCTACAACATGAATGTGTAAAGAATAATATAGATTTCGATTTTCAATTAAATGGCAATATTTTTCATATGATTAATACCTTTATTTCAAAAGAAAATTTGGAAATATTACTTGCTGACCACATTAAAAATGCTATTATTGCGATAAATAGTTCTGATAATATTAATAAAAGTATTCTTGTGAGGTTAGGTTTAATAGATGATTATTATAGTTTATATGTTTATGATTCTGGTATTGAGTTTGGACCTGATACTTTGTCTAATTTGGGTAAAAAGCCTATAACTACTCATGCTGATAATGGTGGTACTGGCTTTGGTTTTATGAATACTTTTGATACTTTGAAAAAATATAATGCTAGTTTAATTATTAATGAACTTAATCCTCCTTGTTCTGATAATTACACTAAGTCTATTGTTATTAAATTTGATGGGAAACATAAGTTTAAGATTAATTCCTATCGTTAGATTGAAAAAGAATTGGTAACAATTCTTTTCCAACCTTATATTCTACATATTTACAATATTTGTATAAATATTTTTTTATTGTGCATAATGATTGTAGGTGGTGATATTTTATGACTTGTAAAGAACTTTTATATGTTGAGGATGCTTTAGGTCACGAATGTTTTATGAAAACATGTAGCCAAAAAACATCTACTCAAATTACAGATCCAACTCTTTCTTCTTATATTAAAGAGTTAGAACAAAAACATACTGATTTATTTAACAAATTTTTAAATTTATTATAGGAGGAAGTTATGGAAGATAAAGATTTAATGGAAAAAGAGCTATTGGTTATTAAAGGTGTTTGCGATTTATATCTTCATGGTACTATAGAGTCTACTACAGCAGAGGTTCACTCAGCTTTTAAAGATGCATTAAATGAATCTTTAGATATTCAAAATAAGTTATATAACTTAATGGCTGAAAAAGGTTGGTATAAAACTGAAATTGCTGAACAACAAAAGATTGATACTACTAAACAAAAATATGCTAGTAAATAAAATTTCTCCCTTTTGGGATGGGCGATTAATAATCGCCCCTACATTTCTAGGGCAATTTTTTTAAGAATACCGAAAATGGTACCCCTGCAGAAAAATACCTCGTTTTATACGAGGTATTTTGTTATTCTGTTATAAAATTTAATTTATTTATTGTTTCCTGACCTATTATTTCATTTGCTAATTCTATTAATTCTTTATACCTTGATATTTGTCCTCTTCTATGAGCATCTATTCCATATAATACTCTAATGTTATATTTAGTAACAATTTCCCAAAATTCTCTACGAGGATATACAACTTTTGATAATCTTTCTTTTTGTTTTTCTATTGGGTCATTATTTAATTTCTTATCTTCAAAATATGTTTTGTTAAAAATTTGAGCTAAGTTTATTTCTAAAGGAATATTGTTTTTTTCTGCTACTTTACATATCATATTTGCTACTTTACTTTCTATTTCTCCGAATTTTTCTCTTTTATACATGTATATATCTGGATGTGCTATTATATCTGGTATATTTAGTTCTATTGCTTTTTGTATATATTCTGCATACCTTATTAATTCTTCATCTGTAAAATTATCTGCTCCATGTATTCTTAATTCTTTATCATCATCATATATAAAGTGCTGTCCTAGAATAATTTTGTCTACTTCTCGTTTTAATTCTTTAATGTTTTCTTCTTCACCTGGTAAATATTCTACCTCAAATCCTGTTTCTATTTGTATTTTATCTGCATACTTTTCTTTTAATTTCTTTATACTGTTTAGATATTCATCTTTTTGAGTATAGTCCATTCTCATATTGTCTCTCTTATCAATTTCATTTTTTTCTGGGCAGTGATCTGTAATCGCTACTTTTTTGAATCCCATTTTTATATATTCTTGTATGTATTCTTCATCTTTCATATCTAAATCTGCATGTCCACATCTATATGTATGTGAATGATAATTAAATTTTTGCATTTGTTATTCCTCCTTTATGTATATATATATCATATTTGTATTACATTTTCAATATTTCTTCTTTTAATACTTTTACAATTTCATCTTGTTTCACTTTCTTTATAATTTTACCTTTCTTGAATAGTACCCCTTCTTCTATTCCTCCTGCAATACCAATGTCTGCTTCTCTTGCTTCTCCTGGACCATTTACTGCACATCCCATTACTGCAACTGTTATGTCTCTTTCAATAGTTTGTAAAAATTCTTCTATTTCTTTTGCTATTGGTATTAAGTCTATTTGTGTTCTTCCACATGTTGGGCATGATACTAATGTTGGAGATTTTTTATATAATCCACAATCCTTTAATATTTCTTTTGCTACTTTAATTTCTTCTACTGGATTGTCTGATAATGATACTCTTATAGTATCTCCTATACCTTCTCTTAGCATTACTCCTAAACCAATACTAGATTTTATAGTTCCGCTAAATGCTGTTCCCGCTTCTGTAATTCCTAAATGTAATGGATATTTAAATGCTTTGCTTGCTTCTTCATATGCTTCTATACATAAATCTAGATTTGAAGCCTTTAGAGATAAAGCTATATCATAAAACTCTAATTCTTCTAAAATATCAATATGCCTTTTTGCACTTTCTACCATTGCTTTTGCTGTAGGTCTTCCTCCATATTTTTCTAATAAATCTTTTTCTAAAGATCCTGAATTGACTCCTATTCTAATTGGAATATTTCTTTTTTTACAAGCTTCTACAACTTGTTTTACTTTATCTTTGCTCCCAATGTTTCCTGGATTTATCCTAACTTTATCAACTCCACTCTCTATTGCTTGTAAAGCTATTTTATAATCAAAGTGAATGTCTGATACTATTGGTATATGTATCCTTTCTTTAATATTTTTTATAGCTTTTGCATCCTCTATGTCTAAGCATGCTACTCTTATTATTTCACAGCCTGCTTTTTCTAATTCTAATATTTGTTTTACAGTTGCTTCAACATCTTTTGTTTTAGTGTTTGTCATTGATTGTATTACTACTTTCTCCTGCCCACCTATTTGTACTCCACCTACATAAATAGGTTTTGTTTCTGTTCTTTTTAACATATTATTTTCCCCCCATATTAGTATATTTTTAATTTTAAGTATTTATATTATTTTACTATAAATAAATAAAAAAGGAAAGAGCTATTAAAAACACATAATCATTTCTAGATGTTCTAGATTTGATTACGTGTTTATTATTACATACATTATAATTACTGTTTTTTCGTTGGGCACATGCTAATTAAGCCCCTACTATAGTTCTATTATTTTTTCCCAAGGCAATTCACTTTTTCCAAAGTGCCCATAATTTGTTGTCTTTGTATATATAGGTTCTCTTAGTCCTAAATAATCAATAATGCCTTTTGGAGTTAAATCAAACTTTGATTTGATTTTTTTGATTATTTCTTCCTCTGATACAGTGTTTGTCCCAAATGTATTTATATAAATAGATATTGGTTCTGCAATCCCTATTCCATAAGATACTTGTAGTTCACACTTTTTTGCGTAGCCATTTGCTACAATGTTTTTAGCTATAAATCTTAACATATAAGCAGCTGACCTATCTACTTTTGTTGCATCTTTCCCTGAAAATGCTCCTCCTCCATGATGAGCATATCCTCCATATGTATCTACTATTATTTTTCTTCCTGTAAGTCCAGTATCACTTAAAGGACCACCTATTATAAATTTTCCTGTTGGATTAATGTAATATTTTGTGTTTTTGTCCAAATATTTTTCAGGTATGACCTCTTTTATTACCTTATTTATTAAATTCCCTCTAATGGCATTTATTTCGATTTCTGGGGCATGCTGATTTGATATTAAGATAGTATCTATTCTATAAGGAACATCATCTCTATATTCAACTGTTACTTGTGTTTTTCCATCTGGTCCAAGATATGGTAATATTTTATTTTTTCTTACTTCTGTTAATTTTTTAGATAATTTATGTGCCATACTTATTGCAAAAGGCATATATTCATTTGTTTCATCACAGGCATATCCAAACATAATCCCCTGATCTCCTGCCCCTCCTATGTCTACTCCTTGTGCTATATCTGGACTCTGTCTTGTTATGTTTATACTAATTTCACAGTTTTCAGGGTTTATATCTATATATTCATTTTTATATCCTATATCTTTCATAGTTTTTCTCGCTATTGCTTCAGCATCGATAATTGCATTTGTGGTTAATTGCCCTGCAATATTTATTTTATTGTTAGATGCAAAAGTTTCCATTGCCACTCTCGCATTTTTGTCCTGTTTTAAACATTCATCTAATATTGCATCTGATATTAAATCACATAATTTATCTGGATGACCTTCTGTAACACTTTCTGATGTAAATAAGTATTTTTTCATTTTTACTATCATTCCTTTCTAAAGCACAAATTAAGTTGAAAAAGAATTGTTTCCAATTATTTTTTCAACCTTATAATTGCCTTTTACCAATTATTCAACTATTCTTACAAATTTTCCTTCTGCAGATTGTAATATTAATACAGTGTGTTTACCTGATATTGTTCCTACTCTCCCACCTGATACTTTGTATAAAGAATTTTGTATTGTTTGGTATAAAGTTTCATTAATGTTTTCTACATCAATTTTTACAAAATCCCCTTCTGACAGTCTAATTTCATTTGTTGTTTCAAAAAAATCTTCTATTTGCTTAGTATATTCTGCATAATATATATTTTCTCCTATTTTTATGGAATCCGCTACATTCGAACTCGTTTTCTTTGATGGATTTTCATCTATATGTAGTATACTTATATTTGTATTATATTTATTTCCAGTAGTTTCTATTTCTTCTAATAATTGATCATAATCTTCCTGTTTTATTATTCCGTGTTTCCCTTATACTATCTGCAAAACTTGTCACTGCTACTTGTACATTTTGTGTTGCTGTTTTATCATTTCTTGCAGATACAGCTGCTACTGGTACAACAAACATAAGAACTGCTGCTATTAATATTAATACTACTGTTATAAAAGAGTCAGACATATGCTTTCCTCCTTACATCTAATATTCCTATTATATTTTCTCATATCTAGAGCTTTTTTGCAATGTTTTCTTCAATTTTGACAATATTTCCCTTTAATGTTTACAATGTATTTATTTTATAACATTTTTCAGCTTTTTGCAATATTATTTTTTACATTTTTATGTAAATCATTATTTAGCATTACAATTTATAGATTTCCTAACATAAAAATTGGGGTTTGTGGGGATGATTATATGTTTTAAAATTTATACAAAATTATAAATATACGTTGTAGGGGCGATTATTAATCGCCCGCTCTTCGAAGAACATGCTTAAGAATATAAGTTTTTTAGCAAGCCTTTGTTAGAACGGGCGATTGCTAATCGCCCCTACATCTCTCTACAATTTTAAATTCACCTAAAAATTCTTCATTCCCACAAACCCAAATTTATGTCCCAGATGTATATAGTTTATCTGTTCTCGTTTTTAGTATTAATATTATTACAATATATGTAATAGAAAATGTTACCCATGCTCCGCTTATACCAAAAAATTTGCATAAAATATACGCTAATAATATTTTAATTATGTTAGTTATACCTGATACTTTTGCATTGAATTTTAGCTCTTTCATACCTGAAGTAATACTAGAATATTTATATCTTATAGGCATTAATATTGCATATAAAGTAACCAGTGGTACTAATTGATATGCTATTAATAATGGTTCTGGTTCTTTTAATAATATTGGTAAACATGTTATTAAAACTATAAATATTATTGTTGGTGCTACAATAGCTAATATAATTATTATTTTATTAATTACTTTTCTTAATTTTTCTATTTCTTTTGGGTCATTTTTTCCTAATGCTATCCCTATGCTTGTTGTTATACCTATTCCAAAGCCATAACAGAAATCGTTTGCAAAGTCTTCTATTTGATTTAAAATAACATGAGCTGCATATTCAAATGTCCCTAGTCTTGATAATATAACATTTAAAATTATTTTCCCACCTCTATCAAATATTCTGTCAACGATTCCATATTTACATAATTCTGCTAATTGTTTCAGGTAATTCTTATCTATTCTATATGTAACCGTTGCTTTTGATAGGCACATTATCATTATCATGTTAACTGTTTCAATAATAACTGTAGCCCAAGCAACACCTGCAACACCATAATTTAATTTTACTGCCAAATAATCTAATACAATATTTAATATTAACGATAATGTTCTTATATTCATTATTTCTCTTGACTTTCCAATTGTTCTTTCATGTCCTGAAAGAATAGTTCCTATTGCAGCTGGTATAGTCCCTATTAATCTTATATATAGATATGTTAAACATATTCTATCGACCTTAAAAATTTGAGGTAAAAAACCACTAAAAATAATTGTTATTAATATACATATGATTTGAAAAATCGTTGCTAAAAACACTGCTGTTCCTGTTGTTATTTTTATTTTTTCAATATTATTTTTCCCAATCTCCCTTGCCATTAGAACATTATTAGAGACTTGCACAGATTTTGTTACTAAATTTAAAAAATTTATAATTGATGCCATTGCACCAACTGCTGATATAACTGTACTTCCTAAAGATGAGATAGCAAATGTGTCTACCATAGATATTAATGTCATTATTATATATTCTACTGCTGATGGAAAAGATAATTCTAATTGTTGTTTCATTAATGAGTCCATTTTTTTCATTGATTAATTGCTCCTTTAAATAATGTTCACAAAATAACGGATTTTAAGAATTGCTAAGCGATAGTAATCACAAAGCAATTCTAATAATCCGCATAATTATCTAGTACGGAAAGTTATGCCACTGGCATGACTTTCCTACTATATAAATAAAAACAGACGTGAGTCTGTTTTTATTTTTATACTAATTGTAATACAACAACTTCTGCTGCATCTCCACGTCTTTTTCCTAGTTTTACTATTCTTGTATATCCGCCTACTCTGTCTGTATATTTTGGAGCTATTTCATTAAATAATTTAGATGTTAAGTCAATATTTTTACCTTCTGAATCTTTTACTTTGTTTATTTTCTTCATCATTTTTCTTCTAGCATTTAATCTTGAAGGCATATCTTTTTGTCTTGCTTCTGTAACTTCTTCTCTAACAACTCTTAAATATTCTTTACCATTTTTGCTAGTTACCTTTTCAGTTACTTTATTTCCTTTTTCATCTAATTTAGCACGACTTACTTTTACATCTACCATTTCAAAGTTATCTTTTTCTTTTATTGCTAATGATATTAATGAGTCTGCAATTGATTTTATTTCTTTTGCTCTAGCTTCAGTTGTTTCTATTTTTTCATGCCAAATTAAGTCTGTAGTTAAAGTTCTTAAAATAGATAATCTTTGGTCAGTTGTTCTTCCTAATTTTCTATTTATAGCCACTGTTTTCACCCTTTCTTTTTAGTAATTTTTTATTGTTTTCAGTTGCCTTTGGCAACTATTTTACTCATCGTCTTTAGCAAAGCCTAATCCTAGAGATATTAATTTATGTGTTACTTCATCTAATGATTTCTTTCCTAAATTTCTTACTTTCATCATATCAGCTTCTGTTTTGTTAGTTAAGTCTTGAACTGTTGAAATTCCTGCTCTTTTTAAACAATTAAATGATCTTACTGATAATTCTAAATCTTCTATAGACATCTCTAATACTTTTGCTGTTTTTGATTCTTCCTTTTCTACCATTATCTGAGTATTTCTAGCTGTTTCTGATAAATCTATGAATAATTCAAGATGTCCAACTATTACTTTTGCAGCTAGACTTAAAGCTTCATAAGCTTTTAGACTTCCATCTGTCCAAACTTCAATGATTAATTTATCAAAATCAACCATTTGACCTACCCTAGTGTTTTCTACAGAGTAATTTACTTTTTTTACTGGTGTAAAAATTGAATCTATCGGTAATACAGATATATCTTGGTTTGGTTTCTTATTTTTAATAGCTGTGTTATATCCTCTTCCTTTTTCAACAGTCATTTCTATTGAAAGATGTCCACCAACAGCCACTGTAGCAATATGTAAATCTGGATTTAATATTTCAATAGTTCCATCTGTTTCAATATCTCCTGCTGTTACTTCTCCTTCACCTTTAAAGTCTATTTTAACAATCTTATCTTCATTATCATAAGATTTAAATCTAACACTTTTTAAATTTACTATTAATTCTGAAACGTCCTCTACTACATCTGGTATTGTAGAGAATTCATGAACTACACCTTCAACTTTTATACTAGTTATTGCACATCCTGGAAGAGAAGATAGTAAAATTCTTCTTAAAGAATTTCCTATTGTTACTCCATATCCTCTTTCTAATGGCTCACAGATAAATTTAGCATAGTTACTTTTTTCATCTACATCTATACACTCAATATTTGGCTTTTCAAATTCTATCATTTTTACCTCCACTTTATATTATTTTTGAGGCTCTTCTTTAGCCTAAATTCTATTTAGAATATAACTCAACGATGAAGTGTTCTTCAACTTGTAAGTCTACATCTTCTCTAGCAGGTCTTCTTATAACTTTTCCACTTAAATTTTTAGCATCCTTTTCAAGCCATGCTGGAACATTTCTTGCTGCATTTGTTTCTACATTTTCTTTTATAATTGCAGCATCTTTTTTGTTTTCTCTAACTTTTATAGAATCTCCAGGTTTAACTAAGTAAGATGCAATATCAACTTTTTGACCATTTACTTCAAATAATCCATGGTTTACTAATTGTCTTGCTTGTGGTCTAGAAGAACCATATCCTAATCTATATACAACATTATCTAATCTGCTTTCAAGAATTTTAAGTAATTCTTCACCTGTAATTCCTTTTTCTCTTGTAGCCATTTCAAAATATTTTCTAAATTGATTTTCTCTAACTCCATAAAATGCTTTAGTTTTTTGTTTTTCTCTTAATTGAATACCATATTCAGAAAGTTTTGCTTTCTTTGTAGCGTGTTCTCCTGGAGCATAATTTCTTCTTGAAATACTACATTTATCAGAATAACATCTTGCACCTTTTAAGAACAATTTTTGACCTTGTCTACGGCAAATACGGCATTGTTCATCTTTAAATCTTGACATGTAATAATTACACCTCTTTCTATATTTTTATATTAATTAAACTCTTCTTCTTTTTGGTGGTCTACAACCATTGTGTGGTATTGGTGTTACGTCTTTGATAGCACTAATTTCTAGACCTGCTGTTTGAAGAGATCTTATTGCTGCTTCACGACCTGCACCAGGACCTTTAACAAATACTTCGACAGTTTTTAAACCATGTTCCATTCCTGCTTTTGCTGCTGTTTCAGCAGCTTCTCCAGCTGCAAATGGTGTACTTTTTCTTGATCCTTTAAATCCTAATCCACCTGCACTTGCCCATGATATAACATTTCCTTGAGCATCTGTGATTGTAACAATAGTATTATTAAAACTTGAATGTATATGTGCAGCACCTTTATCAATGTTTTTTCTATTTCTCTTTGATGTTCTTTTTGTTGTTTGAGTTTTAGCCATTTTAACTTACTCCCTCCTATTATTTCGTTTTGCTTTTTATAATTGCTTTTTTAGGACCCTTTCTTGTACGTGCATTAGTTTTTGTTTTTTGTCCTCTTACTGGTAATCCTCTTCTATGTCTTATTCCTCTATAACATCCTATTTCTTTAAGTCTTTTTATGTTTAACGCTATTTCACGTCTTAAATCACCTTCAACTTTATATTGTTCATCTACAATTTTTCTAATGCTATTTACTTCTGCGTCTGTTAAGTCTTTAATTCTAGTATCAGGATTTATTCCAGTTTCTGTTAAGATTTTTTGAGAACTTGTCAAACCTATACCATAAATATAAGTAAGTCCTATTTCAACTCTTTTTTCTTTAGGTAAATCTACACCTGCTATACGAGCCATATATTTTAGCACCTCCAATTTATTATCATTTGATAGAATTAATATTTTCTATCATAATTATAGAAAAATTTTATTTTTAATTTTTTCCTATGTTTTTTATTCTATCCTAAAAAGTTTATAGCTTTCTAAATAGAATATATATTTACTCGCAAAATAACTTGAAATGTATCTAATTATATCCTTGGTAAATTTGCTCCGCAAATTTATCACTTTTGCTCATTTTATCCACACAGTTATCCACATTCAGTTTCTTTATGTTTATATTAGATAGTAATTATCTTGTTCGTAAAAATGTATATAAACACAAATTTGTATAAGACTTTATATTTCAAAAGTCTGTCAGCCGCTACCAATTTGTGTTGATATCTAAAATAATTTAATTATTGCTATTATCCTTGTCTTTGTTTATGTTTTGGATTTTCACAAATTACTCTAATAACACCTTTTCTTTTAATAACTTTGCATTTTTCGCACATTGGTTTTACTGATGGTCTTACTTTCATTGTTCCTTCCCTCCCTGCATTCTATATTTATTGTTACATTTTATTTTGCACGCCATGTAATTCTTCCTCTTGATAAATCATATGGCGAAAGTTCAACTCGAACTTTATCTCCTGGTAATATCTTGATATAATTTTGCCTTAGTTTCCCTGAAATATGTGCTAAAACTTGATGTCCATTTTCTAATTCTACTTTGAAAGTTGTGCTTGGTAAAGTTTCAACAACAGTTCCTTCAACTTCAATAATATCTTCTTTTGCCAATTGATTTCTCCCCTTTCAATTATGTAACATGTAAATATTGTAATTAACTGTAATATTATATAGCATTTTTAGTACAATGTCAACACTTTTGGTTCTTTTTCTGTAATTAAAATTGTGTTTTCATAATGAGCTGCTTTTGTTCCGTCTTGAGATGCAATTGTCCAACCATCTTCTAGTTCCCAAACATCTGGCTTTCCTACTATTACCATGGGTTCGATAGCAAGTGTCATTCCTGCTTCAATCTTAGGTCCTTTACCTGGTTTTCCATAATTAGGTATCCCTGGATCTTCGTGCATTAATCTTCCTATTCCATGTCCTTGAAATTCTTTTACAACACTAAATCCATTTTTTTCTACATATTGTTGTATTGCAAATGAAATATCACCAATCCTGTATCCTATTTTGGCAAATTTAATTCCTTCGAAGAAAGCTTGCTTCGTAACTTGTACTAATTTTTTATCTTCTTCAGTTGCTTTTCCTACAATATGTGTTCTTGCTGCATCTCCATTATATCCATTTTTTAATGTAACAAAATCAATACTTACAACATCTCCATCTTTTAACACAACATTTCTAGATGGAATTCCATGAATCACCTCATCATTTACTGATGCACATATTGTTGCTGGAAAGTTTTTTACTCCCTTTCTTTCACTTGGATACCCCTTTTGTGCAGGCATTCCTCCATTTTTTCTTATAATACTCTCTGCTAATTGGTCTAATTCTAATGTGGTTATGCCTGGTTTTATTGCTTCTTCTAATGATTTGTGAACTAATGCCGTAATTCTGCATGCTTCTTTTATTAATTCTATTTCTCTTTTTGATTTTATTTCTATCATTTTATTTCTTGTCCTTTTTTATATTTAAAATATTGTATTTCTGTCCTTTCATGGGCACGGTGCGCCGTGCCCCCCTACATTACTCTAATTATTTTTCGACATCCTTCAACATTTCAATAATATGTTTTGCTGCTTTGTCTGCTAATCTATTTTTTGAAATTGTAATTTCTTCATTTTGTACAATTCCTTTTTCTTCATAATATTTTAGAACAGGTGCTGTTTGCGTATCATATATTTCTAGCCTATTATTTATAGCTTCTTCACTTTTATCATCTTCTCTTTGAGTTAACTTAGTTCCACATTTATCACAAATACCTTCTACTTTTGGTTTATTAATTTTGATGTTAAATGTGGCTTTACAATTTGGACATACTCTTCTTGTAATCATTCTATCTATTATTTCTTCTCTAGGTGAAATTAGGTTTATAACCATATCGATTTCTTTGTTTCTTTGTTTTAACATTTCATCTAATTGTTTTGCTTGTTCTGTTGTTCTAGGAAATCCATCTAATATTACACCTGCTTTTGCTTCATCTGAATCTAATGCTTCTGCAACCATTGGAACAGTTATTTCATCTGGTACTAATTGTCCTTGTGAAATATATTTATCGGCTTCAATTCCAAGTCTTGTTTTTTCTTTTATATTTTTTCTAAATATATCTCCTGTTGATAGTTGCATTATTCCTAATTCATCACACAATATTCCAGATACAGTACCTTTTCCTGTACCTTGTGCTCCCATTATAACTAATAACATCTTTTTACCTCCGTATATATTAATTTAAGGCGGAATTGCAACACTCATCCGCCTATAACAACATTCTTAGTTAAAATAAACTTTTTTCAATTTGAATTAATCTAAAAAGCCTTTGTAATGTCTCATAACTAATTGAGACTCTAATTGTTGTACAACCTCTAATGCAACACCCACTACGATAAGTATAGAAGTTCCTCCAAAGGAAACATCTAAATTTGTAAATCTTAATAACATAGGCAGAATTGCTATAATTGATAAAAACAATCCACCAAACCAAGTTATTTTTGATATTATTGAAGATAAATAGTCTGATGTGGGCTTTCCAGCTCTTATACCTGGTATAAATCCTCCATTTTTCTTAATATTGCTTGCCACTTCTGCTGGATTAAAGGTTGCATATGTATAAAAGAAAGTAAATCCAACTATTAATAGTAAATAAACTAATGCATTTGCTATTGAATATCCTATTGGTACACTTGATGATGATGTTGCTAATGAAAATTTATAAATAGTAGCCCAAAATCCTGTCTCAGCTGCAATATTTTGATTAAACATTGATATAATCATAGCAGGGAATGTCATAAATGATGATGCAAATATTATTGGCATAACTCCTGCCATTACTAGTTTTAAAGGTATATGTGTATTTTGTCCACCATACATCTTTCTTCCAACAACTTTTTTTGCATATTGAACAGGTACTCTTCTCTCTGCTTCTTGCACAAATACAACACCTGCTACTAATATAATTGCTCCTATTATTATACCAATTGCTGTGATTAATCCTGTTGTAGAGAATCCTGCGTCTGTAATCATTAAATTGTATAATGTAACTGCTACACTTGGAAGACTAGAAATAATACCTACAAAGATTATGACTGAAATTCCATTTCCAATTCCTTTACTTGTTATTTCATCTCCTAACCACATAAGCAAACATGTTCCTGTGATTAATGATAATACTACTGTTGCTCCTGTAAGGAATGTATCATCTACGAATATTCCATAATTTCTATATGATAAATATATTCCTAATCCTTCAACTAGAGCAAGAACAACTGTTAATAGTTTTGTATATTTATTTAATTTTTGTCTACCTAGTTCTCCACCTTCTTTTGTCATTCTTTCCCAAGATGGAATTACCATTGCTAATAATTGTATTACGATAGATGCTGTTATATATGGGCTTATACTCATTGCAAACATTGTAAATCTTGATAAAGCCCCTCCTGAAATGATATTTATTAAGCTACCAAATCCTGATGCTGATGAACTCATTGCTTCTTCAAGAGCTATACTATTAACTCCTGGAACTGTTAAATAGCATCCTAATCTAAAAATTACTATAAGTAGTAATGTGTATAATAATCTTTTTCTAACCTCTGGGGTTTTAATTGCATTTTTTATTGTTTGGAACAATTAAATCACCTCTATCTTTCCACCTGCAGCTACAATTTTTTCTCCGGCAGATTTTGTGAATCTATTGGCTTTTACTGTTAGTTTTTTGTCTAGTGAACCTGTTCCTAGTACAACTATTCCATCTCTAACTTTTCCAATTATTCCATCTGCTAAAAGTGTTTCTGCATTTACTTCTTCTACTGTTGATTTGTTTAACATTGTTAATGTTACTTCTGTATATTCTTTAGCATGTATGTTTTTGAATCCTCTTTTTGGTAATCTTCTATATAATGGAGTTTGACCACCTTCGAAACCACGTCTAACTCCTCCTCCTGATCTCGCTTTTTGTCCTTTATGTCCTTTTCCAGAAGTTTTTCCAAGTCCAGAACCCATACCACGTCCAACTCTTCTTTTCTTAACTTTTGATGTTGCTGATTTTAATTCGTCTAATTGCATTTCTTTCTTCCCTCCTTACCTATTTTGTATTATTTAATAAATAAATTTATAGTATCTCTTCGACTTTTTTACCCCTTTTAGCTGCTACTTGTTCTATTGTGCTCATGCTTAATAGTGCTTGAATTGTTGCTGATACAACGTTTCTAGGATTTGTTGTTCCTATTATTTTTGTTCTTATGTCTTTGTATCCTGCTAATTCTAGTACTGGTCTAACGCTTCCTCCTGCTATAAGTCCTGTACCAACAGCTGCTGGTTTTAATACGACTTTTGCACTTCCGAATTTTCCAACAAATTCATGTGGTATTGTTGTTCCTACTACTGGTACACTTACTAAATTTTTCTTTGCGTCTTGTATGGCTTTTTTTATTGCGTCTGGAACTTCTGATGATTTTCCGTTTCCAACTCCTATATGCCCATTTTCATCCCCTACTACTACAACAGCACTAAATCTGAATGTTCTACCACCTTTTACAACTTTTGCAACTCTACTGATAGATACAACTTTTTCTTTTAATTCAACTGGATTTTGATTTTCCTCCATTTTAGGTTTTTCCTCCTTTTTTAGATAGTAATTTTTATTTTTTGTGTATACTCTTAATTATTAGAATTGCAATCCTCCACTTCGTGCTGATTCTGCCAATTCTTTTACTACTCCATGATAAATATATCCGCCCTCTATCATATACTACGTTTTTTATGTTTTTTTCTATTGCTCTTTTTGCGATAAGTGCTCCAACTTCTTTTGCTGCTTCAATGTTGCTATGCTTTTCCTTTATTTCTTTGTCTAATGTAGATGCAGAAACTAAAGTAATTCCTTTTGTATCATCAACTATTTGAACATATATGTTTGAGTTGCTTCTATATACACAAAGTCTTGGACATTCAGATGTTCCACTTATTTTATTACGAACACGTATATGTCTTCTTGTTCTTTCCATTTTTCTATTAGTTTTAGATATCATTTTTGTTTTTCACTCCTTTCTACTTTTTACCGGTTTTTCCCTCTTTTCTACGTATAACCTCATCAGCATATTTAATTCCTTTACCTTTATATACTTCTGGTAATCTTTTTGTTCTGATAACAGCAGCTGTTTGACCTACAAGTTCTTTATCTATTCCTCTTACTATTATTTGGTTCGCATTTGGAACATCAAAAGTTATTCCTGTTGGCGCTTCAAATATTACTGGATGTGAATATCCTAGAGTTAAGTTAAGGTTATTTCCTTGTTTTGCAACTCTGTATCCTACTCCATTTATTTCTAGTTCTTTTTTGAATTCATCTTTTACACCTATTATCATGTTGTTGATTAGTGTTCTTGTTAAACCATGTAAGCTTCTTGATAATGCTTCATCATTTGGTCTTGTAACTGTTATTGTATTTCCTTCTATTGCTACATGTACTATTGGATTAAGTTCTTTCTCAATGGCTCCTTTTGGTCCTTTTACAGAAATTGTATTTCCATTAAGCTTTACTTCTACTCCTTCTGGAATTGTAATAGGTTTCTTTCCTATTCTTGACATTTTTTTCACCTCTCAATTTTTAATTTTTTAAATTTTATTAATGTATATTGCTCTATCCATGGGCACATGCAATGTGCCCCTACACCGCAAATTTATCACGTGTAATTACCATATCTTTTTCTCGCTTTTACGAGTTAAATTTGCTTCGCAAATTTATCACGTGTCGCTCGCAAAACAATAAAAATAATCTAAAAAACAAGTTTTTTACTTATTTTTATTGTTTTTCTCGCTTTTACCATACATACGCTATGACTTCTCCTCCTAAACCGCTTTGTCTCGCTTCTTTGTCTGTCATTATTCCTTTAGATGTTGATACTATAGCTATTCCTAAACCGTTTAATACTCTTGGTAAGTCTTCTTTTGATGAGTATATTCTTAACCCTGGTTTACTTATTCTTTTTATTCCGTCTATTACTCTTTTTCCTTTTTCATCATATTTTAATGTTACTCTTATTGTTGCTTGATTTTCTCCTGCTATTTCTTCAAATGATTTTATATATCCTTCTTTGAATAATATATTAGCAATTGATATTTTCATTTTTGATGCTGGAATGTCAACAGTACTATGCTTTGCTGTGTTTGCATTTCTGATTCTTGTTAACATGTCTGCTATTGGATCTGTAGTTACCATCCTGTTTATACCTCCTTTTTTATTTGCTTTTCTTTTTTCTAATTATGTTTTGATTAGAAATTAGATATTAGATTTCTAATTTTCTAATTTTTATTTTATTGGTAATCCAGAAAATAATTTCATTTTTTTCTCTTACACAAGTTGATTTTGCTTCGCAAATTTTTCACGTGTCGCTTATTTACAATCAATATTACTATTTTTTAGTTTTTTGGTAAAACCAATAAAATAATAAAATTATTTTATTGAACACGAGTAAAATTTGCTTCGCAAATTTTTCACGTGTTTGGCGCAAAACAATTAAAATAAATTCAAAAAGAAAATTAATTTTCTTTTTTAATTTCTTTTATTGTTTTGCTAGTTTTACCAACTCGCTTTAGTGACACCAGGGATTTCTCCTTTATGTGCTAGTTCTCTAAAGCATACACGGCATATTCCATATTTTCTTATATATCCATGTGGTCTTCCACATAGCTTACATCTATTGTATTCTCTTGTTGCATATTTTTGCTCTTTTTGCTGTTTCGCAATCATTGACTTTTTTGCCATTTAATGATTTCCTCCTTTTCCTGATTTTTATATATAATCTAAATTAAGAAAGAATTGTTATTTGGCTAGGCGTTTAAGAAAGAAATACCGGAGGCGTACTGTTTGTACGTCGAGGATTTTCTTTTGAAAAACAACAACGCCAAATGGCAATTATTTTTTAATTTTTAAACGGCATTCCTAATAAAGTAAGTAGTTCTTTGGCTTCTTCATCTTTTTTAGCTGTTGTTACAAATATAATGTCCATTCCTCTTAATTTATCAACTTTATCATATTCTATTTCAGGGAATATTAATTGCTCTTTTATTCCTAAAGAGTAATTCCCTCTTCCATCAAATGATGTAGTTGATACTCCTCTAAAGTCTCTAACCCTTGGAAGAGCCACATTGAATAGCTTATATGCAAATTCATACATCTTTTCTCCTCTTAAAGTAACTTTACATCCAACGTTTGCTCCTTCTCTTAATTTGAATGCTGCTATGGATTTTTTTGCTTTGGTTATTACTGGTTTTTGACCTGTAATTATGCTTAAGTCTTTTATTGCATTTTCTAAGTCTTTTGGATTGTCTCTAGTGTCTCCTAATCCTATATTTATAACTATTTTGTCAAGTTTTGGAACTTGCATTACTGATTTATATTCGAATTTCTTTGTTAATGCTGGAACAGCATCTTTTATATATTGCTCTTTTAAAACACTCATTTCTAATTTAATCCTCCTTTCTTGTTTTATTTAATTTTTGCTCCACATTTCTTACATATACGTACTTTTTTGTCATCCTTTATTTCATAGCCTATTCTTGTTGCTTTTCCACATTTTGAACATACGACATTGGCTTTTGCACTATGTATTGCTCCTTCTATTGAAATTATTCCGCCTTCTTCTCCTTGCTTTCTAGGCTTAACATGTTTTTTTATTATATTTACACCTTTTACAACTATCTTTTCTTTTTTAGGTATAATTTGGATGACTTCTCCTGTCTTTCCTTTATCATTTCCAGATAATATCTTAACAGTATCTCCTTTTTTGATATTCATTAATTTCACCTCACATTTTCTATATTTAACGTCTTTAATATTTCACTTTTTAGAGCTTAATCAAAAATAGTAGATTAGTAGGCAAAATTTAAAATAAATATCGTAGGCGTGCTTTTTGCACGTTAAAGATTTTATTTTAAATTTTAACGACCTAAGCTGCTGTTTTTCATTAAGCTACTAAAGAACTTCTGGTGCTAAAGATAAAATCTTCATATATCCACCATCTCTTAATTCTCTAGCTACTGGACCAAATATACGAGTTCCTGTTGGTGTACCATCTTCTTTTATTATAACTGCTGCATTTTCATCAAATCTAATATATGAACCATCTGCACGTCTTGTAGCATTTTTAGTTCTAACTACTACAGCTTTTACTACTTGACCTTTTTTTACAGTTCCTCCTGGCGCAACTGTTTTTACAGATGCAACTATTACATCTCCAATGTGTGCATATCTTCTATATGAACCACCTAAACATCTGATACACATAATTTCTTTTGCACCAGTATTATCAGCTACTTTTAATACAGTTTGTTGTTGTACCATTCTAGACAAGCCTCCTTTTTAATTTAAATTTATTTGTATTCCTTGTTTTTTCTAAATTAAAACTTTGATATTTAACGTAGGTATTCCCACAAACGATGTTCCTACATTTCTAACTTCTAATTTCTATTTCACTACTGCTTTTTCCATAATTTCAACTACTCTCCATCTTTTATCCCTAGAAAGTGGTCTTGTTTCCATTACTTTAACTTTATCGCCTACATGACATGTATTTTCTTCGTCATGTGCTTTTAATTTATATGTTCTTTTCATAGTCTTGTTGTAAATACTATGACGAACACTTGTCTCAACTGATACAACTACTGTTTTATCCATTTTATCAGATGTAACTGTACCAATCATAACTTTACGAAGATTCCTATTCTCCATAATCTTCTCCTTTCTTAATATAATACTCAATTTCTGCAAACAAAGTTTTTTATTTGTTTGATAATTCTCTTTGTCTTAGAACAGTATTAATTCTAGCAATATCTTTCTTTACTTCTTTTATTTTTAGTGGATTATCTAATCCATTTGTTGCTAGGCTAAATTTTAGTTTGAATAATTCTGTTTTTAATTCACCTAATTCTTTTTCAAGTTCTGGTGAAGACATTTCATTTATTTTATTTATCTTCATCACTATCACCACCTACTTTATTTTCTCTTACAACAAATTTTGTTTTGATTGGTAGTTTATTTGCTGCTAGTCTCATTGCTTCTCTAGCATCTGCTTCTGATACACCTGCAATTTCGAACATTACTCTTCCTGGTTTAACTGGTGCTACCCAATATTCTGGTGCTCCTTTTCCTTTACCCATACGAGTACCAAGAGGTTTTGATGTTATTGGTTTATCTGGAAATATTTTTATCCAAACTTGACCTCCTCTTTTAATGTAACGTGTCATTGCAATACGTGCTGCTTCTATTTGATTAGATTTAATTCTACCAATTTCTAAAGCTTGAAGACCAAATTCTCCATCAGATACTGTATTACCTCTAGAAGCTTTACCTCTTATTCTACCTTTTTGTACTTTTCTATACTTTGTTCTTGTTGGCATTAATGGCATTATTGTTCTCCCCCTTCTGTTTTAACTTTTTTTTCAGGAAGAACTTCACCCTTATAAATCCAAACTTTTATACCAATTATTCCATATGTTGTATTTGCTTCAGCAAATCCATAATCTATATCTGCTCTTAAAGTTTGTAGAGGAATAGTACCCTCTTTATAAAATTCTGTTCTTGCCATATCAGCTCCTGCTAATCTTCCAGAAACTGATGTTTTAATTCCTAATGCTCCAGCTTTCATTGCTTTCTGCATTACTTGTTTCATTGCTTTTCTGAATGAAATTCTTCTTTCTAGTTGAGATGCTATATTTTCAGCAACTAATTGTGCATTTGTATCAAAGTCTTTTACCTCAACTATATTTAAGTTTACATCTTTTTTTATAATTTTTTGTAAATCGGCTTTTAAACCTTCTACAAGTGCTCCACCTTTTCCTATTACTAATCCTGGTTTTGCAGTATATACGTTAACTTTAACTGATTTAGCAGTTCTTTCAATTTCTATTTTAGAAATACCACTAACATATAATTTTTTCTTTACATATTCACGGATTTTTTTATCTTCTACTAAGTAGTCACTAAAGTTTTTTGAATCAGCATACCATTTTGAGTCCCAATCTTTAATTACACCTACTCTTAATCCATGTGGATGCATTTTTTGTCCCATCTTTAAGACTCCTCCTTTTCTCATTTTTTTGTATACAGTTGTCTTTGGCAACTGTATAATTATTTAGAACTCTCTTCTTTCTCTCTTAAAACTATAGTTATATGACTTGTTCTTTTTCTTATTCTTACAGCTGAACCTTTTGCTGCTGCTCTTATTCTTTTCATTGTTGGTCCTTGATTTGCATAGATTTCAGCAATATATAAGTTTTGACCATCCATATTGTGATTGTTTTCAGCGTTTGCAATAGCTGATTTTAATAATTTTTCAACTATTGGTGAAGCTGCTTTTGGTGTATATTTTACAATAGCTAAAGCCTCATTTACTTCTTTTCCTCTAATTAAATCTGCTACAATTTTTACTTTTCTAGGAGAAATCCTAGCATCTCCTAAAGTTGCTCTAGCTTCTAATACTGTATTTTCTTCCATCTTACTTATTACCTCCTTCTATTTCTTTACTGCTGTTGCTTTTTCTCCAGCATGACCTTTGAATGTTCTTGTTGGAGCAAATTCTCCTAATTTATGTCCTACCATTTCTTCTGAAATGTATACTGGTACATGTTTTCTACCATCATGAACTGCTATTGTATGACCAATCATTTGTGGATAAATAGTAGATGCTCTTGACCATGTCTTTAGCACTTCTTTATTTCCTGATTCATTCATAGCTTCAATTCTTTTTAAAAGCTTTGGTTCTACAAATGGTGTTTTTTTACTTGATTTTGACATTATTTTCCACCCCTTCTCTTAACAATTAGTCTATCTGTTCTATTATGTTTCTTTCTTGTTTTATATCCGTTTGCTGGTTTTCCCCAAGGAGTCATAGGTCCTGAACGTCCAACTGGTGCTCTACCTTCACCACCACCATGAGGGTGATCTACTGGGTTCATAACTGATCCACGAACTGTTGGGCGAATTCCTAAATGTCTTGTTTTTCCTGCTTTTCCTAGTTTTATGTTTTCATGATCTGAGTTTCCAATTGTTCCAATTGTTGCTCTACAATTAACTAAAATTAATCTCATTTCTCCAGAAGGTAATCTTACATGTGCATATTTTCCTTCTTTAGCCATTAATTGAGCAGATTGACCTGCACTTCTTACTAGCTTTCCTCCTTGACCTGGGTTTAATTCTATATTATGAATTAATGTACCTACTGGGATGTTTTCAATTTGCATACAGTTTCCAGGTTTAATATCAGCTTTTATTCCTGCTACTACTTTAGCTCCATCTGTTAAACCTTGTGGTGCTAAAATATAAGCTTTTTCTCCATTTTCATATTCTAGTAATGCTATGTTTGCACTTCTATTTGGATCATATTCTATTCCAACTACTGTTGCAACCATATCATCATATCTGTTACGTTTAAAATCTATTATTCTATATTTTTGTCTATTTCCTCCACCTTGGTGTCTAACTGTTATTCTTCCATATGAGTTTCTTCCTGCTTTTTCTTTCTTCTTTGCAAGTAAAGATTTTTCAGGTGTTTTTTTGGTTATTTCTTCATAGTCAGAAAGTACCATGTTTCTTCTTGATGGAGTGTAGGCTCTGAAGTGTTTCATTCCCATTTTTATATTCCTTTCTTACGAGCAATGAAAACCTTCGCATTACGTTGTCAAGCTTCTCTCAAAAATCCTCAACGTACCATCGTACGTCTGCGGTTTTTTCGCTCGCTTTCCTAGTACTGCTCGCTTTTGATTGCTCTTTATAGTAATCAAAAGTGTTTTGTTGCTCTATTTTTATAATATTTACGGATTTTTTCCTGCTCCGCATGGCAGATATTCTTTATTATCCGAGTAATTTCTCGATAAATATTGCTTTTTATAATTCGAAAAGAAGCAAGTATCGCTAAAATACTATTATCTTTTTGATTTTGAAAAGAAACAAGTATAGCTAGGCAAAATTTAGTAAAAATACCGGAAACGTACTTTTGTACGTTGAGGATTTTTTATCTAAATTTTAACAACGCTAGACGCAGTTTATTTTCGAAATCTATTAGGCTGTGAATTCATCAATCGAGTCTTTATACTTCTTTCCTTTAGACTCTTTTCCACCTTTTGTAAGGTAAGTTTTTTGTTCTGGGTTTGTATCAATTGTAACAATTGCTTTTTTCCAGTCAGATGTTCTTCCTGTATGAACACCTACTCTTTTCTCTTTTCCTCTAACTGTTATAGTATTTACTTTTAATACTTTAACTTCAAAAATCTTTTCTACAGCTTTTGCAATATCAACTTTTGTAGCTTTTTTGCTAACTTCAAAGGTATACTTTCCATCTTGTAATTCAGTACTAGATTTTTCAGTTACTATTGGTCTTATTATTGTTTCTTCTGCTAACATTTACGCGTACACCTCCTCTAATTTCTTAACAGCATCAAGAGTAACAACTAATTTATTGTATTTTAATAAATCATAAACATTTATTGTGTTTACTAATATTGTTTTAACTCCTTCTATATTTCTTGCTGATTTTTGAACATTTTCATTTTTCTCTGGTAACATTATAAGAGTTTTTCCTTCTACCTTTAGGTTGTTTAGTGCTGTTACCATATTTTTTGTTTTTATTTCATCAAAAGCGATTTTATCAACAACTGTTAATGCATTTTCTAATACTTTAGAGCTTAATACAGATTTTATAGCAATTCTTCTTTCTTTTTTGTTAATTGTATATCTGTATGAACGTGGTTTTGGTCCTAAAGCTATACCACCTTTAATCCATTGTGGAGCACGTATACTTCCTTGTCTTGCTCTACCTGTTCCTTTTTGTCTCCAAGGTTTTCTACCACCGCCTCTAACTTCAGCTCTAGTTTTTGTGCTTTGTGTTCCTTGTCTTTGATTAGCTAAATAATTAACTACTGCTGCATGAACTAATTCTTCATTTGGTTTAATCCCAAATATTTCTTCATTTAATTCAACTTCGCTTACTTTTTTACCTGTAATATCATAAACATCTATTTTAGGCATCTTTTTTTCCTCCTTTCTCTTATTTACCGCTCTTTACAGTTTTTCTTATTTTTAATATTGCGCCTTTAGCTCCTGGCACACTACCTTTTACTAAAATTACATTTTTATCAAGGTCTACTTTTACAACGTCTAAGTTTTGTATTGTAACAGTTTGAACTCCCATGTGTCCTGGAAGTTTTTTACCTTTAAATACTCTTCCTGGTGTTGATGTTGATCCCATTGATCCTGGTCTTCTATGATACATAGACCCATGTCCCATAGGTCCTCTTGATTGTCCATGACGCTTGATAACACCTTGGAATCCTTTTCCTTTTGTAGTACCTTGAACATCTATTTTATCTCCAGCTTCAAAAACATCTGCTTTAATTTCATTTCCTACTACAACATCTGCTATTTCAGAAACTCTAAACTCTCTTAAATGTTTTTTTAATGCTAATTTTGCTTTAGTGAAATGTCCTTTTTCTGGTCTATTAATTCTGTTTTCTTTTACATCTCCATAACCTAATTGTATAGCATTATATCCATCTGTTTCAGTTGTTTTTACTTGTGCTACTATACATGGTCCAGCTTCAATTACTGTCACTGGAATAACTAATCCTTTTTCATCAAATATTTGTGTCATTCCTATTTTTTTACCTATAATTGCTTTTTCCATTTTTTATTTTCCTCCTTAACTATTGGCTGATATATTAGAAGTGAGATGTGAGTGTATTAGTATCATGTCTTCTATCCTATATCAGCATGGCTTTGAGCCTTGTTATTTTTTTGTAAGTCCTAATCTCTAGAACTATAGTTTCATTTCTATATCCACACCTGCTGGTAGTTCTAATTTCATTAGGTTGTCTATTGTTTTTTGTGTTGGATAAGAAATATCAATAACTCTTTTATGTGTTCTCATTTCAAATTGTTCTCTTGAGTCTTTGTATTTATGAGGACAACGTAAAACTGTTACTACTTCTTTTTTTGTTGGTAGTGGAATAGGTCCTGAAACTTTTGCTCCTGTTCTTCTAGCAGTATCTACTATCTTTTCAGCAGACTGATCTAGAACATCATGATCATAAGCTTTTAATCTTATTCTGATTTTTTCACTACTTGTAACTTTGTTTGCAACTGCCATAGTAATTTTTCCCTCCTTTTTTTATTTTCTGACCATCTAAAACCGCATATCATTTTTATATCAGCGACTCTAGTTAAATTATTACGGCAAGTTTTAAAACGCTTCCTGGTGTTTCTTGTTGCTCCGTTTTTTAATCCCAAGTGCTTTACTTGTTTTTCTTGGGATAAGCGTTTTTATTTTACGATTTATTCTTTTTGATGTTTCAAATTATATCTTCTTCTATTAAAAAGATTCTGAAATGAAGTTTTCTTCTATCCTTACGGATTAGCAGATTCAATCGTATTTTTAAAACTTATCGCCTTGGTCTAAGCCACGACATGCTCCACAGAAGTTCCCTCCAGACAATGCTTATTTCTGCTTTTTATTGTTTGTAGCTACATTCTGCTTCATCGCGAATTTATAACTTCTATATTATACAATGCCTATATCCGTATGTCAAGCACTTTTTAACATTTTTGTAATTTTTTTGCAATATTTTGTTATTATTTACGGAAACTACAATTTACATGCAAATTTGTGTTTGTCGTTCTAGAAGGTAGATGCTAGAAATTAGAATTACATGTGTAGGGGCACATTGCATGTGCCCTTTTATAAAAATAATAACATATTGTATTTTCATATAAAATATTGGATGTATGCGCCGTGCCCCTACACATAATTTATAATTTTAGAATATAAAATCACACATACAAACCCAAATTTATGTAATTCACACAATTATCTCGTAACGACCTAAAAGCCCAATATCAG